>JAGOBQ010000564.1 GCA_017999215.1 Thermoanaerobaculia bacterium | reverse complement strand
ACGCCGTCATCCGGCGCTCGGTTTCCTTGCGGATCTCGGCGAGGGGCATCGGCTGTCTCCTCTCTGGTCTCGATTCAGTTGGCGGGTTCGCCCGCGTCGACCGTCGAGCCGATCGGCTCGCCGGTCACGACGCGCTGGATGTTCCCGGGAACGAGGAGGTTGAAGACCCGGATCGGGATGCGGCTCTCCCGGCAGAGGGCGATCGAGGCGGCGTCCATGACGCCGAGCCGCCTCTCGAGGACCTCCTGGTAGGTGACGTGCGGGAGGAGCACGGCGGAGGGATCGGTCTTCGGGTCGGCGCTGTAGATGCCGTCGACCTTCGTCCCCTTCAGGATCGCGTCGGCCCGGAGCTCGCTCGCGCGGAGCGCGGCGGCCGAGTCGGTCGTGAAGAAGGGGTTGCCCGTGCCGCCGGCCAGGATGATGACCCGCCCCTTGTCGAGGTGCCGCTCCGCCCGCCGCCTTATGAACGGCTCGGCGACGGAGCGGACCTCGAAGGCCGTCATGACCCGCGTCGGCACGCCCCGCCGCTCGGAGGCGTCCTGGAGCGCGAGCGCGTTGATGACCGTGGCGAGCATCCCCATGTTGTCGCCCGTCACCCGGTCGATCCCCTGCGTCGCGGCCGAGACGCCGCGGATGATGTTCCCGCCGCCGATGACGACGGCCACCTGGACGCCCATCCGGGCGACGGCCGTCACCTCGTCGGCGAGGCGGGCGACCATCGCCGGCTCGATGCCGAAGGGCTGCCCTCCGAGGAGGGCCTCCCCGGAGAGCTTGAGGAGGACCCGGCGGTAGACCGGCCGGACCGTCTCGCTGCCCATCGGCTCGTCCGCGCTACTTCGCCAGCTCGGCGACCTCGGCGGCGAGGTCGGTCTGCTTCTTCTCGACCCCTTCGCCCACCTTGTAGCGCACGAAGCGGACGACCTTCGCGTCCTTGCCCCCGCGCTCGGCGACGACCTGGGCCACCTTCTTCGAGTCGTCCTTGACGAACGGCTGGTCGACGAGGACCGACTCGCCGAAGAACTTCCCGATCCGCCCCTCGACCATCTTCTCGACGACGTTCTCCGGCTTGCCGGAGGCGACGGCCTGGGCCCGCGCGATCTCGCGCTCGTCGGCGAGGACCTTCTCGGGGACCTGCTCGCGGACGGCCCAGGAGGGCGTCAGCGCGGCCACCTGCATCGCGAGGTCGCGGCCGAGCTCGGCGTCGCACCCCGTCGTCTCGACGACGACGACCGTCTTGTCCCCGGGGTGGGCGTAGAGGTGCAGCGCGTTCCCCGAGCCGGCGACGACGCGGGCGAAGCGGCGGAGCTGGGTGTTCTCGCCCGTCTTCGCCGTGGCGGCCTGGAGCCACTCGGAGATCGTCCCGGCGGCGCCGGGGACGGCGGCCGGGCAGGGCATCGCCCGGAGCGCCTCGACGTTCCCCTCGGCGACGTCGCCGAACGAGGACTCGGCGAGGACGAAGGCCGCGAGGGCCGTGCGGGCGGCCTTGAAGTCGTCGGTCTTGGCGACGAAGTCGGTCTCGCAGTTCAGCTCGACGAGGGCGGCGGCGCCTCCCTCGAGGGCGTACCCGACGAGCCCCTCGGCGGCGACGCGGCCCGCCTTCTTGGCGGCGGCGGCGAGGCCCTTCTTGCGGAGCGACTTCTCGGCCTCCTCGATCGACCCGTTCGCCTCGGCGAGGGCGGACTTGCAGTCGAGGATGCCGGCTCCGGTCTTCTCCCGGAGCTCCTTGATCATGGCGGTGGTGATTTCCATCGGGCTCTCCCGTCGCGCGCGGGCTCGCCCGCGCGGTTTCGTTTCGTTTCGTGCGCCCGGAGTTCCGGACGTGAAGAGGGCCGGCGGGAGCGCGCCATCCGCTGCTCCCGCCGGCCCGGCTCGATCAGGATCGGTCGAGAGTCAGGGCTGTGCCGGCGCGGTGTCCTTCGAGGCGATCGCCTCGACGGCGGCCGCGCCCTCCGTCACGACGAAGTTCGCGGGCATCGGCTCGTCGTCCCCCTCCGCCGCCTTCCCGACGAACCGCTCCTCCTGGGCGTGCAGGCCCTCGAGGACGGCGTCGGCGATCTTGCCGGTGAAGAGCTTGATCGCGCGGATCGCGTCGTCGTTGCCGGGGATGACGTGCGTGATCGGGTCGGGGTCGCAGTTCGTGTCGACGATGCCGACGATCGGGATGCCGAGCTTGTTCGCCTCCTGCACCGCGATCGCCTCCTTCTTCGGGTCGATCACGAACAGGAGGTCCGGGAGCTCCTCCATCTCGGTGATGCCGGAGAGGTTCTTGGCGAGCTTGGCCCGCTCGCGCTCGAGGCGGATGCGCTCCTTCTTCGTGAGGATCGCCTCCGAGTTCTCGGCGAGCATCCCCTCGATCTCCTTGAGGCGCATGATCGACTTGCGGATCGTCACGAAGTTCGTGAGCGTGCCGCCCAGCCAGCGGTTGTTCACGAAGAACATGCCGCAGCGGTTCGCCTCCTCGTAGATGGCGTCCTGGGCCTGGCGCTTCGTCCCGACGAAGAGGATGTTCTTCCCCTGGGAGGCCGCCTCGGTGACGAAGGCCGCCGCCTCGCGGAAGCACTTGAGCGTCTTCTGCAGGTCGATGATGTAGATGCCGTTGCGCTTCCCGAAGATGTACTTCTTCATCTTCGGGTTCCAGCGCTTGGTCTGGTGCCCGAAGTGGACGCCCGCCTCGAGGAGCTCCTTCATCGTGATCTGGCTCATGGCTACCTCTTCGAGAACTGGAACCGGGCGCGGGCGCCGCGCTGGCCGTACTTCTTCCGCTCCTTCATCCGCGAGTCGCGCACGAGGAGGCCCGCCTTCTTCAGGCTCGGCCGAAGCTCGAGGTTGAAGAGGCAGAGGGCGCGCGCGAGGCCGTGGCGGATCGCGCCCGCCTGGCCCGCGCTCCCGCCGCCCGCGACGCGGGCGACGATGTCGAACTTCTCGGTCGACTCCGTCAGCTGGAGGGGCTGGCGGATGACCATCTTGAGGACGTCGTTCGGGAAGTACTTCTCGAACGGGCGATCGTTGACGACGAACGCCCCGCTCCCCGGGCGAAGGTAGACGCGGGCGACCGCTTCCTTCCGCCGGCCGATCGCGTGGTACTGCAGATTGCTCACGATCTCTCCTCGCGACTCACGCCGAAGCCGGCTTCGGGACCTGGGCCACGTGCGGGTGGCTCGGGCCGGCGTAGACCTTCAGCTTCTTGAACATCTTCTTCCCGAGCTTCGTCTTCGGAAGCATCCCCCGGACGGCCTCCTCGACGATCTTCT
>JAGOBQ010000082.1 GCA_017999215.1 Thermoanaerobaculia bacterium | reverse complement strand
CGCGCTGGTCACGGGGAGAACAGGCACGAGAGCGTGGACATCATGATCCGTTCGTCCCGTGCGGTGATCAACGACCTGATCGATTACGGCGTCGATTTTGCGCGCACCGAAACGGGCGAACTTGCCCTCGCTGATCATGAAGTTGAACTCGGACGGCGTCTTCACCTGGACGTGGGAGACCTTCGCGCCGAGCTCCCGCTCGATCGCCTTCAGCCCCTCGAACGCGCCGGCGTTCCAACCGGCGTCGGAGACGGGGCCGGGCGTCAGGAGCGCCACGCGGAAGCCCTCGGCCGGCTTCGCGGCGGGGGGGCGGCCGCAGGCCGTCAGGCCGGCGCCGAGGGGCAGCGCCAGGAGCGAGACGAGGAGTCGGCGTCGGGTCGTCATCGGCGCGAGTTTAGTCCGCTCAGACGACGGACCGGCCCGCGTCGACCGCCAGCACCTGCCCGGTGATCGAGCGGTTCGACGCGAGGAACAGCGCGGCCGAGACGAGGTCCGGGACGGCCACGGTGCGGCCGAGCGGCGTTCTCGCGACGAGACGGGCGACCTCCTCGGGGGGCACGTCTTCCGGCGGAAGGACGATTCCCGGCGCGATCCCGTTCACCCGCACCGCGGGACCCAGGGCCACGGCGAGGTTTCGCACGAGCGCGTCGACCGCCGCCTTCGAGACCGCGTGGGGAAGGTGGCGCGGCCAGGCCTTCGTCGCCGCCACGTCGGAGACGAGGAGCACCGCCCCGCCGGTCTCGGCGAGCGCCGGGGCGGCCGCGCGGGCGAGGAAGAAGGCGGCGCGCGGCCCGACGGAGAAGACGTCGTCCCAGTCCTCCTCCGTCACGTCGGCGACCGGCCTCTCGAGCCACGGAGAGGCCGAGTGGAGGAGGAGGTCGAGCCGTCCGAACCGGGCCCGGACCGCCTCCACGAGGCCCTGCGGCGCACCGGCCTCCCGAAGGTCGGCGCGGAACGCCTCGGCGTCGCCTCCGAGGCGCGCGATCTCGGCGACGGTGCGGGAGGCGGCCGCCGGATCGGACCGGTAGTGGACGGCCACGTCGTGGCCGGCCCGTGCGGCCCCCTCGGCGAGGGCGCGTCCGAGCCGGCGGGAGGCGCCGGTGACGAGGGCGACGGGTCGCATGCGCGAAGTGTCTCACCGCGAGTGCGCGCGGGCCGGTCCCTATAATGCCGCCACGCAACATGGCCGGGCCAGGGAGGGTGAGATGACGACGCCGCGCACTCTGGTCGATGTATTCCGCAACCTCGGGGCGATGCCGAAGCCGGACCTCCTCCTGTACAAGAAGGACGGGCGCTGGGTCCCGATCTCGACGGCGGAGTTCACCGACCGCGTGAAGGCCGTTTCGGCGGCGCTCGGCACCCTCGGAGTCCCGGACGGGGGAGCCGTCGTCCTCCTCTCGGAGAACCGCCCCGAGTGGCCGACGATCGACTTCGCCTGCCAGTGCTACGGGGCGGTCCTCGTCCCCGTCTTCCCGACGATGGTGGCCGACCAGGCGGAGTACATCGTGCGGGACTGCGGCGCGACGGTGGCGTTCGCCTCGACGCCCGAGCAGGCGGCGAAGCTCGTCAAGGCCCAGGCGACCTGCCCGAAGCTGAAGCACGTCTTCGTCTTCGACCACGCCGGCGGCGGAGGGAAGCCGTTCGGGGCGCTCGTCGGGGACGGCGGGAAGGCGCACGCCGCCGCGCCGGCCGTGTTCGACGAGCGGGCCGATCGCCGGAAGCCGGACGACCTCGCCACGATCATCTACACCTCCGGGACGACGGGAGAGCCGAAGGGGGCGATGCTCATGCAGAGCAATTTCGTCTCCAACATGCTCGCCGGCTGCTCGCTCCTGCCGTTCGACTCGACGGCGGTGACGATGTCGTTCCTCCCGCTCGCGCACGTCTTCGAGCGGCTCGTGGAGTACTGCTACTACCACCGGGGCGCGACGGTCGCCTTCGCCGAGTCGATCGACAAGCTGCGGGACAACCTGGGCGAGGTGAACCCCCACATCTTCGGCGCCGTCCCCCGCGTCTACGAGAAGGTCTACGCCCGCGTCATGGACAAGGTCGACGCCGGCTCCCCGGCGAAGCAGCGCCTCTTTCGGACCGCCATCGGAGTCGCGAAGGAGGTCCTCCGCCTCCGGACGGAGAAGAAGACCCCCGGCGGCGCCCTCGCGTTGCAGCACTTCCTCTACGAGCGCCTCGTCTTCCGGAAGATCCGGGAGGCGCTCGGAACCCGGTTCCGGTTCGCGATCTCCGGCGGAGCCCCGCTCGCGAAGGACCTCGCGGAGTTCTTCTGGGCGATCGGCGTGGAGGTTTACGAGGGCTACGGGCTGACCGAGACGAGCCCCGTCATCGCCGTGAACTGCCCTTCGGCCTGGAAGCTCGGAACCGTGGGGAGGGTCATGCCGGGGGTCGAGGTGAAGATCGCCGAGGACGGCGAGATCCTCACGCGCGGTCCGCACGTCATGAAGGGCTACTTCGGCAGGCCCGAGGCGACGGCCGAGACGATCGACCCCGACGGCTGGCTCCACACGGGGGACATCGGCGTCCTCGACGAGGAGGGCTTCCTCCGGATCACGGACCGGAAGAAGGAGATCATCGTCAACTCGAACGGGAAGAACGTCGCCCCGGCGCCGATCGAGAGCGCCCTGAAGGGAGACCCGTTCGTGGCGCAGCCGGTCGTCATCGGCGACCGCCGCAAGTTCCTCTCCTGCCTCATCGTCCCGAACTTCGAGAAGCTCCGCGAGTGGGCGACGAAGAACGGGCTCGGCGCGCTCTCCGACGAGGAGCTCGTCGCTCACCCGCGGGTCGAGCAGATCTACCAGGGGATCGTCGACCGCTGGAACGAAGGGAAGCCGAACGAGCAGCTGATCCACGCCTTCAAGCTCCTCCCGAAGGAGCTGACGATCGAGGGCGGGGAGCTGACGCCGACGCTCAAGGTGAAGCGCCGGATCGTCGACCAGAAGTTCCGCAGCGTGATCGACGGGCTGTACAAGGGGGACTGACCGCCTCGAATCGGCGCTTGACGGGGCGCTGCGCCGCGTCATAGGCTCTGAGTGATGGCTCATTCAGCCGTTCTCCCGACGGGTCCGAAGGCCCGCCCCTCCTCCGGTCCGGCTCGGAGGAGCCTCCCGGCCGCCGACCCCGAGAAGCGGAAGCGGCTCCTCCACGCCGCGGCGAAGACGTTCGGGCGCCGCGGGTTCCACGAGGCGAAGATCGCCGACATCGCGGCGGAGGCGGGCGTCGCCGAGGGGACCGTCTACCTCTACTTCCGCAACAAGGAAGACCTCCTCGGCTGCGTCTTCGACGAGACGATGGACGAGGTCCTCGCCGAGGCGCGGGCGGTCCGCCACGCGGTGGGGACGGCCGCCGAAAAGCTCGTCCGCCTCGTCGGCCTTCACTTGAGCTTCGTCGGGCAGGACCGGGACCTCGCGTCCGTCTTCCAGATCGAGCTCCGGCGGAGCGCGCGCCTCGTCGAGCGCTTCTCCCGGAGCAAGCTCGTGGAGTACTTCCGGCTCCTCGACGGCGTCCTGAAGGAAGGGATCGCCTCCGGAGAGCTCCGGCGAGACCTCGAGCCGCGCCTCGCCGTCCGGATACTGTTCGGCGCGGCGGACGAGATCCTCTCGGAATGGCTGCTGTCGGGAGAGCCGAAGCCCGCGGCCGACGCGGAGAAGCTCGTCGGGACGCTCCTCCGCGGCTTCCTCCCGTGCGAGAACGAGACGAAAGAGCGGCGGGCCCCCCGCCGCAGGAGGACGACGCCTTGAGCCGAGCCGCATTCATCCTCGACGGAGCCCGGACGGCCTTCGTGAAGGCCGGGACCGACTTCAAGGCCGTCTCCGCCGTCGACCTCGGCCGCGCCGCCGCCGTCGAGGCGATGGCCCGCGCCGGCGTCGAGCCGGGGGAGATCGACCAGGCGATCTTCGGGAACATCGCGACGCCGCCTGACGCCGCGAACATCGGGCGCGTCATCGCGCTCCGCGCCGGCATCCCGAAGGAGAGGCCCGCCCACTCCGTCTCGCGCAACTGCGCCTCGGGGATCGAGTCGATCGTCCAGGCGGCGCGGCTCATCCAGACGGGCGAGGCCGACGTCGTCCTGGCGGGCGGCGCCGAGAACATGTCCCTCATTCCCTTCCTCTACCGCGAGAACGTGAAGGCCGCCCTGACCGAGGTCGGGATGGCCCGGACGACGGGGGCGAAGGTCGCCGGGTTCCGCAGGCTCCCCTGGAGCCAGCTGCTGAATCCCGTCATCGGCCTGAAGCTCGGCCTGACCGACCCGGTCTGCGGCCTGAACATGGGCGAGACGGCCGAGCTCCTCGCGAAGGAGGGCGGGCTCACGCGGGAGATGCAGGACGCCTTCGCGCTGAGGTCGCACCAGCGGGCGCAGGCGGCGCGGGAGAGGCTCGCCGAGGAGATCGTCCCGGTGCCGCTCCCGCCGGCGTACGACAAGGTCGCGACGCTCGACAACGGCGTCCGCGAGGGACAGACGATGGAGGCCCTCGCGAAGCTGAAGCCGTTCTTCGACCGCGCCTACGGCTCGGTGACCGCGGGGAACTCCTCGCAGATCACCGACGGCGCCGCGGCCGTCGTCGTCGCCTCGGAGGAGTTCGTCGCGAGGCGGAAGCTCGCGCCCCTCGCGCGCGTCGCCGGCTGGGGCTTCGCGGGGCTCGAGCCCGAGCGGATGGGCCTCGGGCCGTCGCGCTCCACTCCCGTCGCGCTAAAGCACGCGGGGGTGCCGTTCGGGAAGATCGGCCTCCTGGAGCTGAACGAGGCGTTCGCGGCGCAGGTCCTCGCGAACCTCGCGGCGTTCGAGAAGGACCCCGCGCTCGGCGCGGTCGATCCGGAGATCCTGAACCCGAACGGCGGGGCGATCGCCCTGGGGCACCCGGTCGGGGCCTCCGCGACGCGCCTCGTCCTGACGCTCCTCCGGGAGATGACGCGCCGGAAGGTCGCGTACGGCCTCGCGACGCTCTGCATCGGCGGCGGCCAGGGGGCGACGATCGTCCTCGAGGGGGTGGCGTGATGGCCGAAGGGAAGCACTTCCGCCTCGAGGTCGAGCCGGACGGCCTCGCGCTCCTGACGTTCGACTCGCCGGGCGAAAAGGTGAACAAGTACTCGACGCCGGTGATGCTCGAGCTCGACGCGCTCCTCGACGCCCTCGCGAAGCGGACGGACGTCAAGTCGCTCCTCCTCGTCTCGGGCAAGGCCGACATCTTCATCGCCGGGGCCGACGTCAACGAGATCGCGAAGGTCACCGACCCGGCGGCGATCGCGGAGGGCGTGCGGAAGGGGCAGGCCGTCCTCGGCAAGCTCGCGAACCTGCCGTTCCCGACCGTCGCGGCGGTCGAGGGGGCGTGCGTCGGCGGAGGCTGCGAGACGCTCCTCGCGATGGACTGGCGCCTCGCGTCGGACTCGAGGAAGACCCAGATCGGCCTCCCCGAGATCAAGCTCGGGATCCTCCCGGGGTGGGGCGGGACGACGCGCCTGCCGCGCATCGCCGGTCTCGCGACCGCCCTCGACGTCATCCTCGCGGGGAAGGTCGTCGACTCGAAGAGGGCGAAGCGGATGGGGCTCGTCGACGAGCTCGTCCCGGCGCCGATCCTCCTCGACGTGGCGAAGAAGTTCGCGCGGGGGAAGTTCGGAACGGGGAAGCGCTCGAACGCCGCACCCGACGGGGGCCCGCTCCGCGCCTTCCCTGCGAAGGCGATGGAGAAGCTCCTCGAGGGCGTCGGGCGATCCGTCGTCTTCCGCAAGGCGCGGGCGGCCGTCCTGAAGGAGACGCACGGCCACTACCCGGCCCCGCTCGAGGCGCTCGCGGCGATCGAGAAGGGGTTCGGCCGGCCGCTCGCCGAGGGGCTCGAGCTCGAGGTCGCGGCGGCGGGGAGGCTCGTCGGCTCGCCCGAGATGAAGGCGCTCGTCGGCCTCTTCTTCCGGATGGAGGAGGTCAAGAAGGAGACCGGCGTCGCCGCCGGCGTGACGCCGCGCGCGGTGAAGCGGATCGGCGTCCTCGGCGCGGGGGCGATGGGGGGCGGCATCGCGCAGCTCGCGGCCGACAAGGGGTGGCCGGTGCGGATGAAGGACATCCGGCACGAGGCGCTCGCCCTCGGCTACGCGCAGGCCGCGAAGATCTGGCAGGAGCGGCTGAAGAAGCGGCGGATGACGAAGGTCGACTTCGCCGCGAAGATGTCGCTCCTCTCCGGGGGCCTGGGCTGGGATGGGTTCGAGACCTGCGACGTGACGATCGAGGCGGTCCTCGAGAAGCTCGCGGTCAAGCAGGCCGTCCTGAAGGAGTGGGAGGCCGTCGCCGCACCCGAGGCGATCTTCGCCTCGAACACCTCGACGCTCCCGATCACCGAGATCGCGAAGGCGGCGTCCCGCCCCGAGCGGGTCGTCGGGATGCACTTCTTCAACCCGGTCCACAAGATGCCGCTCGTCGAGGTCATCTTCGGGGAGAAGACTGCGCCCGAGGTGACGGCGACGATCTTCGACCTTTCCAAGAAGATGGGGAAGACGCCCGTCGTCGTGAAGGACGCGCCGGGCTTCCTCGTGAACCGGATCCTCGCGCCGTACCTCGGCGAGGGGGTGCGCCTCCTCCTCGAGGGGGTCCCGATGGAGGCGATCGACAAGGGGATGCGCGCGTTCGGGATGCCGGTCGGGCCGATCGAGCTCCTCGACGACGTCGGGATCGACGTCGCCGCGAAGGGGGCCGAGACGCTCTCGGCCGCCTGGCCGGAGCGGATGCCGATCGACCCGGCGTTCGGAAGGCTCGTGACGGGTGGCCGGCTCGGGCGGAAGACGAAGAAGGGCTTCTACCGCTACGAGGGGGACAAGCGCGTCGGCCCGGACCCGCAGGCCTACGCCGACCTCGGCGTCGCCGCACCCGGCTCCGTGGCGATCACCCCCGAGGCGCTCGAGGCGCGGCTCATCTACCCGATGGTCAACGAGGCGGCGTACTGTCTCGCCGAGGGGATCGTGCCGGGTCCCGACAAGCTCGACCTCGCGATGATCTTCGGGATCGGCTTCCCGCCGTTCCGGGGCGGCCTCTGCGCCCACGCCGATGCCCGCGGCCTCGCCGCCGTCGCCGACGCCCTTTCCCGCCTCGCCGCGGAGAAGGGGCCCCGCTTCAACCCCGCCCCGCTCCTCGCCGACCTGGCGAAGCAGGGAAAGACGTTCTTCGGGAAGGAGTAGCCATGTCGAGCGCGAAGACCGAGAAGACCGACAAGTCCGCCAGGACCGAAACCGAGGCCCCGTCGTTCCTGAAGGAGCTCTACCGGGGGCGCTTCGACGAGTCGCTCGTCTTCCCCTTCCCGGAGATCCCGGAAGAGACGAAGGAGCTCGTGACGGCGTTCGCCGACGCCTACCGCGACTTCGACGCCGCCCACATCGACTCCGAGAAGATCGACGCCGACCACTTCTTCCCGCGCGACGTCGTGAAGGGGCTCGGCGAGCTCGGCGCCATGGGAATGGCGATCCCCGAGGAGTACGGCGGAAGCGAGTTCAGCGCCGCCGCGTACTGCAAGATGATGGAGGTCATCGGACCTCTCGACGCCTCGGCCGCCATCGTCATCGGGGCCCACCAGTCGATCGGCATCAAGCCGCTCCTCCTCTTCGGGACGGAGGAGCAGAAGAAGAAGTGGCTCCCCGACCTCGCGACGGCGAAGATGGTCGGCGCGTTCTGCCTGACGGAACCGGAGGCGGGCTCCGACGCCGCTTCCCTGAAGATGACGGCGGTCTACGACGCGTCGACCGACGAGTACGTCCTGACCGGGACGAAGCAGTGGATCAGCAACGGCGGGTTCGCGAGGTTCTTCACGGTCTTCGCGCGCATCCCGGAAGCCGGCGTCGAGGCGGGGTCGCACAGGGAGATCGCCTGCTTCGCGGTCGTCGCGAACGAGGACGGGACGCTCCCGGGCCTCTCGCGCGGCGTCGAGGAGAAGAAGCTCGGCCTCTGCGGCTCCTCGACCTGCCAGATCATCCTGGACGGCTGCCGCGTCCCGGCGTTCAACCTGATCGGCGGCAAGGGGAACGGCTTCCGGGTCGCGGTCGAGACGCTGAACACGGGTCGCACGTCCCTCGGCGCGGGCGCCGTCGGCGGCTGCAAGCAGATGATCAAGCTCGCCGTCGAGCACGCGACGCAGCGCAAGCAGTTCAAGACCCGGATCGCCGACTTCGAGATGATCCGGGAAAAGATCTCCGAGATGACGGCGCACACCTACGTCCTCGAGTCGATGGTCTACATGACCGCCGGGCTCGTCGACAAGAAGGTCGACTACTCCCTCGAGGGGGCGTGCTGCAAGGTCTGGGGGACCGAGCTCCTCTGGAAGACGATCAACGAGTCGCTCCAGATCGCCGGCGGCAACGGCTTCATGAACGAGTACCCGTACGGGCGGGGCCTGCGCGACAGCCGGATCAACATGATCTTCGAGGGGACGAACGAGATCCTCCGGCTCTTCATCGCGCTGACGGGGATGAAGGAGGCGGGCGACGTCCTGAAGGACTTCCAGGGCGCCCTCAGCCACCCCGTGTCGCACTACGGCGTCCTCGTCGGACACGCGCAGAAGTGGATGCGCGGGACGGTGACGCACTACAAGCTCGACAAGGTCCACCCGTCGCTCGCCCCCGAGGCCGACCAGGTGGGCAAGTACGCGGCCGTCCTCCGGAACGCCTGCGAGACGATGGTCTACAGGAACCGGAAGAACGTCGTGAACCGGCAGTACCTCCTCCACCGGATCGCCGACGTCGTGATGGACCTCTACGCGCAGGTCGCGACGCTCTCTCGGGTGACCGCGGCCATCGAGAAGAAGGGGGAGGAGAAGGCGAAGCCGGAGATCGAGATCGTCCGCTGGTTCTCGTTCCAGGCGCGGCACCGGATGGTCGCGAACCTGAAGGCTCTCGACAAGCACAAGGACGCCGAGGCGACCGCGATCAGCAACGCGGCGTACGAGGCGGGCGGCTATCCCTTCGACCTCTGGGGCTGGTGAGGCGCGGGCGGGGGGCCGGACGGGTCCGGCCCCCCGCGGCGTCTCTCCCGCGCCGCTTCCGCCTGGCCGGTCCGCCCCTCGCGGCGGCGCCGGCGCTCCGCGGATCGTGACGATCCCGGTGCCGACGCCGTTCCCGGTCGGCCCGGTCAACACGCACCTCGTCCTCGGGGAGCCGCTGACTCTCGTCGACACGGGGCCGCTCACCGACGACGGCTGGGCCGCGCTCCGCGCCGGCCTCGGGCGACACGGCCTCGCGGTCTCCGACGTCGAGCGCGTCCTCCTGACGCACGGGCACCAGGACCACTTCGGCCTCGCGGCGCGCATCGAGCGGGAGGGCAGGGCGCAGTTCTTCGGCGGGCGGCTCGACCGGGAGCACTTCCGAGGTCGCCGGAATCGTCGGCTCCTCCTGGATGCGCTCGCCCGAGCCGGCTTCGGCGCGCTGGAGCGCCTCACGATGGTCGCGATGACGGCCGCGGTAGACCACTACGCCGACCCGCTCCCCGACTGGGACGAGCTGTCGGGCGGAGAGGTCCTCCCGGGCGACGGGTGGTCCGTCGTCGTCCGGTCCGTTCCCGGCCACACGCCCGGGAGCCTGACGTTCGAAGTCCCGGAAGCGGGCGTCCTCTTCACCGGGGACACGGTCCTCCGCGACATCACCCCGAACGCCATCGTGGACGAGGACCCGGAGCGGCCGGGGGAGGCGTTCCGCAGCGTGTCTCGCTACTTCGCCTCGCTCGACTCGATCGAGGCGGAGGAGTCCTGCCTCCTCACCGGCCACGGGGGCCGGATCGTCGACTTCGGCGCGCACCGCGCGAAGCTCGAGGGGCGATACGCGTTCCGCGTCGGCCAGATCGAGCGTGCGCTCTCCGGAAAGCCGAAGTCCGTGTCGGAGCTCTGCCGCCGCATCTTTCCGACCGTCCGGCCGATGGACCTCTTCCTCGCCTACTCGGAGGTCCTCGGCTTCCTGATGTACCTCGAAGACCTCGGCCGCGCCGAGCGCATCCCCGGCCGCCCCACCGACCGCTGGACCCTTTCCAAGGGGTCAGGTCTACCATCTACACTCTACGGATTTCCGTAGAGTGTAGATGGTAGACCTGACCCCCAGCTGCGGGCGCGGGCGACGGCGTCGGGGAGAGTCTCGCCGATGGCGAGGAGCGCCGTCACCGCGGCGCTGAGGCGGTCGCCGGCCGCGAGGTCGGTCGGGGCCGGGAGGCTGTTGGAATCGAAACGGTGCCAGGTTCGCCCGTCGAGGAGGCCGACGACGATCCGGTCGCCGGCCTCGCCGCCGCCGGTCACGAGGACGGCGGCCGGTCCGAGGGCCTGGACGCGACGGGCCGCGGCCTTCACGTCGTTCTCCTCGCGGATCGGGAACCCCGCGAGCGCGGAGGCCTCCGCCTGTCCGAGGACTACGAGGGCGGCCCCGGGAAAGAGGTCCCGGACGAACGCGTCGAGGGCGGCGGACCGGACGAGCCTCACCCCCGATCGGGGGGCGAAGCCCGGGTGAAGGACCCTCGGAGCCGGCAGGTGGGCGAGCCCGCGGGCGATCGCACGAACGGCGGGCGCTGAGGGCACGATCCCGATCTTCACGGCCGTGAAGCGCCTCGCCGAAAGGGCCGACTCGAGGCCCGCCCGGAGAAGGGCCACGGGGATCTCCTGGACCGGACCGGGGGAGCGCAGGCCGTCGGCGGTGACGGCGGTGACGAGACCCGACCCGGCGACGCCGAAGGCGCCGAAGGAGAGGAGGTCGGCCGTGAGGAGGCCTCCGGAAGGGTCGGTTGCCGAGGCGGCGAGGGCGGACGATGCGGTCATCCCCGTCAGTTTAGGCGCTCCTCCTGCTATTCTCGGCCCCCGGAGGAAGACAGAAAGTGGCTGAAGATACGCACGCCCCGACTCCGCTCGCGGCCGGCGCCCCGGCCCCTCCGTTCACGCTTCCCGGGCGCTCCGGAAGCGTCGTCTCCCTGGCGGATTTCGCCGGGAAAGGACACGTCCTCGTCTACTTCTACCCGAAGGACGACACGCCGGGATGCACGAAGGAGGCCTGCAGCCTCCGCGACGGCTTCTCGGACCTGCGTGCCGCCGGCGTGACGGTCCTCGGGATCTCCCCGGACGGCGCCGCTTCGCACGCGGCGTTCGCGGAGAAGTACTCGCTCCCGTTCGAGCTCCTGACGGACGCCGACCACTCGGTGCACGAGGCGTACGGGGTCTGGGGAAAGACGCCCTGGGGACTCGGCACGATCCGCCGGTCGTTCCTCGTCGGTCCGGACGGCACGATCGTCCGCGTCTTCGATGACGTCGACGTCGAGCGCCACGCCGGGCAGGTCCTCGCGGCGCTGAAGCCGGCGCCGGTCGCCGAGGCCTTCGCCGCGGTCGAGGCCGCGGTCGAGGCCGCCGGCGCCGCCGTCTCGACGGCCGTCTCGGAGTCGCGGAAGGCCGTGAAGGGCGCGATGAAGTCGCCCGAGGTGAAGGACGCCGTCGCGGCCGCGAAGAAGGCCGTCGCCGACGTGAAGAAGCAGCCCGCGGTGAAGAAGGCCGTCGCGACGGCGGAGAAGGCCGTCTCCGACGTGAAGGACGCGGTCTCGGCCGCGAGGAAGAGGCCGGCGGTGAAGAAGGCCGTCGCCGGGGCGAAGAGGGCCGTCGCCGGGG
>JAGOBQ010000563.1 GCA_017999215.1 Thermoanaerobaculia bacterium | reverse complement strand
CCGCCGAGGCCCTTGTAGAGCGTCACGGGGTTCGCCTGCTGGGCGAAGCGGACGCCGACGGCGGCGCGCGGCGCGCCGAAGAGCGACTGCTGGGCGAAGAGGACCGGCAGGTAGGCGTCGATCCCCCCCTTGTACCGCGCGTCGGAGAGGCGGAGCGTCTCCTCGAGGGCGACGACCAGCGCGTCCTGCGCCTCCCGCTGGGCGACGAGCGTCGTCCGGAGGGCGAGGGCGTCGCTCACCTCCGCGAAGGCGGCCTGGATCGCCTTCTCGTACGTCGCGACGGCGATCTCGCGGTCGACCTTCGAGACCCTCAGGTTCGCGAAGAGGGAGCCGCTCGCGAAGAGGGGCGAGACGATCTGCGGCGCGAAGGTCCACATCTTCGTCCCGGACTTGAAGAGGCCGTCGAGGTCGGGGCTCGAGGTGCCGAATCCCGCCGTGAGGGAGATCCGCGGGAAGAACGCCGCGCGGGCCGCGCCGATGTTCGCGTTCGCGCCGCGGAGCTGGTGCTCGGCGGCGAGGATGTCGGGCCTCCGGAGGAGGACCTCCGACGGGAGGCCGGCCGAGAGCCCCTTCGGGTCGGTCACGGCGACGAGCCTGTCGGGGAGGAGCTCCTCCGGCACCTTCGCGCCGACGAGGAGCTCGAGGGCGTTCCGGGAGACGGCGGCCGCGCCCGTGTAGGCGGCGACGCTCGCGCGGGCCGCCTCGACCTGGCTCTCGGCCTGCCGGAGGTCGAGGTCGGAGGCGACGCCCGCCTCGCGGCTCTTCCGGATCAGCTCGAAGGCCGAGCCCTGGGCCTCGAGCGTCCCCTTCGAGAGCGCGAGGTTCTCCTCGTCCGCCGCGAGCGAGAGCCAGCTCCCGGCGACGGCGGCGACGAGCGAGGTCTGCGCGCCGCGCCGGGCCTCCTCGGTCGCGAGGTACTGCTCGAGGGCGCGCGTCTTCAGGCTCCGGAGGCGCCCGAAGAGGTCGAGCTCCCAGGAGGCGAGGCCGAGGCCGACGGTGTAGGTCGAGGAGACGCTCGCCACGCCGTCCTTCCCGAGGCTCTCGGGGATCCGGTACCGCTCGCCGGTCGCCTGGACGCCGATCGTCGGGTTCAGCTCGGAGCGCTGGATCCGGTAGAGCGCCTGCGCCTTCTGGACGTTGAGGGTCGCGACCCTGAGGTCGCGGTTGTTCGCGAGAGCGAGGTCGATGACGGACCTCAGGCGCGCGTCGGTGAAGAACTCCTGCCAGGGGACGTCCTTCGCGGCGGGCGCGGCCGCGGCCTCGGGAGCCTCCTCGGCCGCGGGCGCCGGGGAGGCCTCCGCCGGGAAGGCGTCCGCCACGGGGAGCGGCGGCGGCTCGTACTTCGGGGCGAGCGTGCAGCCCGAGAGGCCGACGGCCGCCGCGAGGAGGACGACGGGAAGCGTGTTTCGCGTGCGGTTCATGTCAGTTCCCCTCCGCCGGGACGGGCGTCTCCGGCGGCGCCGCCTCGTGCTTCCTCTTCCTCGAGAAGAGGCTCACGACGACGACGTAGAAGAGCGGGATGAAGAGGACGGCGAGGAACGTCCCGGAGACCATGCCGCCGAGGACGCTCGTCCCGATCGCCTTCTGGGCGCCGGCGCCGGCTCCGCTCGCCAGGACGAGCGGCAGGACGCCGAAGCCGAACGCGAGGGAGGTCATGACGATCGGGCGGAGGCGCGTCTTCGCGGCCTCGAGCGTCGCCTCGACGAGCCCCATCCCGTCTTCCACGTAGCCCTTCGCGAACTGCACGATGAGGATGGCGTTCTTCGTCGTCAGGCCGAGGACGGTCAGGAGGCCGATCTGGAAGTAGACGTCGTTCGCCATCCCGCGCATCGAGCTGCCGATGATTCCCCCGATGACGCCGAGCGGCAGGACGAGGAGGATCGTGATCGGGACCGTCCAGCTCTCGTAGAGGGCCGCGAGGACGAGGAAGATGACGAGGATCGAGAAGGTGTAGAGCGCGCCGGCCTGCGACTCCGACATCCGCTGCTGGTAGGAGAGGCCGGTCCACTCGTGGCCGACCCCCTTCGGGAGCTTCGCGATCAGCTCGTCCATCGCGTCCATCGCCTCGCCGGTGCTGTGCCCCGGCGCCGGCTCGCCCTGGATGTTGCGGGCCGGGAAGCTGTTGTAGCGCTCGAGGCGCGGCGGGCCGTAGACCCAGCGCCCCGAAGCGACCGCCGAGAGCGGGACGAGCTTCCCCTGCCGGTTGCGGAAGAAGAGCCGCTCGAGGTCGCTCGGGAGCATCCGGTACGGCGAGTCGGCCTGTGCCCAGACGCGCTTGACGCGGCCACCCTGGACGAAGTTGCCGATGTACGTGCTGCCGAAGGCCCCGGCGAGATAGCTCTGGATCGAGGGGACGGGGACGCCGAGCGCGCCCGCCTTGTCCCAGTCGATGTCGATCTTGTACTGCGCGACGTCGGCCATGCCGTTCGGGCGGACGCGCGCGAGACGGGGATCCTGGGCGGCCAGGCCGAGGAGCTGCCCTTCGATCTGGGAGAGCCTGTCGTGGCCGAGTCCGCCGCGGTCCTGGAGCATCAGGTCGAACCCGGTCGCGACGCCCAGCTCGGTGACGGCCGGCGGCGGGAAGGCGAAGATCATGGCGCCGCGGATCTTCGTGAAAGTCCCCATCGCGCGGTTCGCGACGGCCGCCGCCTTCAGCTCCGGCTTCTGCCGGAGGTCCCAGTCCTTCAGCTTGACGAAGACCATCCCCTGGTTCTGCCCGCGCCCGGAGAAGCCCATCCCCGAGATCGCCATGCAGGAGGCGACCGCCTCCTTCTGGTCGATCAGGTAGTGGTCGGTGACCTGCTTCTGGATCGCGCGCGTCTGCTCGAGCGTCGAGCCGGAGGGGAGCTGGACCATCGTCATGATCGAGCCCTGGTCCTCTTCCGGCAGGTACCCCGTCGGCATCCTCAGGTAGAGGAGCCCCATCAGCCCGACGATGACGAGGAAGACGAAGAGATAGCGCGCCCGCTTCCCGAGGACGTGCCGGACGACGGCCAGGTAGAGGTCGCGGCCCTTGTAGAACGTCCGGTCGAACCAGAGGAAGAACGGCCGGAGGAGACGGAACCCGGTCTCGGCCGCTTCGTGCCCCTTCGCGACCGGCTTCAGCAGCGACGCGCAGAGGACCGGGGTGAGGATCAACGCCACGACGACGGAGAGGAGCATCGAGGCGACGACGGTGACGGAGAACTGCCGGTAGATGACGCCGGTCGAGCCGGGGAAGAAGATCATCGGCCCGAAGACGGCGGCCAGGAC
>JAGOBQ010000081.1 GCA_017999215.1 Thermoanaerobaculia bacterium | reverse complement strand
GGGGAGTGGGAGGCCCTGCCACGGCTTGGCGCCGGCCGCCACGTTCCGGTCGTTCTCCTCGCGGAAGCGGAATTTGTCGACCTGCTCGTCGATCAGGAACTCGGTGTCGCCGACCTCCTCGACGCGGACGCTCCGCATCATCTGGCGGACGATGACCTCGATGTGCTTGTCGTTGATGCCGACGCCCTGCGAGCGGTAGACCTCCTGGATCTTGTCGGTCATGTACCGCTGGAGCTCCTTCTCGCCCTTGACCGCGAGGATGTCGTGCGGCGAGGGGTCTCCCTCGGTGAGGGGGTCGCCCGCCTCGACGCGCTCGCCTTCCTGGACCATGACGTGCGCCCCGCGGGGGACGAGGATGTCGCGCTTCTGCCCGTCCTCGGACTCGACGACGAGCTTCTGCTGCCCCTTGACCGTCCCGGCGTGCCGGACGGCGCCGGAGACCTCCGTGATGACCGCGGGCTCCTTCGGGCGCCGGGCCTCGAAGAGCTCGACGACGCGCGGGAGACCGCCGACGATGTCGCGGGTGCGCTTCTTCTCGACCGGCTTCTTGGCGAGCGCGTCGCCCGGGCGGACCGTGTCGCCGTCGGCGACCATGAGGTGCGCCGGGATCGGGAGCGCGTAGCGGCGCTCGGTGCCGTCCGCGCCGAGGACGACGAGCTGCGGCGAGCGCTTCTCCGTCGTGCCGGTCGTCTCGACGACGATCTTCTGCGAGAGGCCCGTGACCTTGTCGGTCTCCTCGCGGAGGTTCTCCCCCTCGATGATGTCCTTGAAGACGACCTTGCCCTCGATCTCCGAGAGGATCGGCGAGGCGAAGGGGTCCCATGTGACGAGGAGCTGGCCCGGCTTGACCTCCTCGCCCGAGGTGACCTTGAGGACGGAGCCGTAGGCGAGGGAGTAGCGCTCCTTCTCCCGGCCCTTGGCGTCCTGGATGACGAGCTTCGAGTTGCGGTTGACGACGACCTCGGTGCCGTCGTTCTTGCGGACCGTGAGCGCGTTGAGGAAGCGCGCGACGCCGGGGTTCTTCGCCACGTGCCGGGCGGTCTCCGAGACGCGCGCCGTGCCGCCGTAGTGGAACGTCCGCATCGTGAGCTGGGTGCCCGGCTCGCCGATCGACTGCGCGGCGATGACGCCGACCGCCTCGCCGATGTCGACCATCCGGCCCGTGGCGAGGTTGCGGCCGTAGCACTTCCGGCAGACGCCGCGCCGGGTCTCGCACGTGAGGACCGAGCGGATCTTCACCTTCTCGATGCCCGCCTCCTGGATGGCGGTCGCGATCTCCTCGGTGATCAGGTCGTTGGCGGCGATGACGACCTCGTCCGTCGCCGGGTCGTAGACGTCCTCCTGGACGAAGCGGCCCACGATGCGGTCGCGGAGAGGCTCGAGGATCTCGCCCCCCTCGACGATCGCCGTGACGGTGATCCCGTCGAGCGTGGCGCAGTCCTCCTCGTTGATGATGACGTCCTGCGCGACGTCGACGAGGCGGCGCGTGAGGTAGCCGGAGTCGGCCGTCTTGAGCGCCGTGTCCGCGAGGCCCTTTCGGGCGCCGTGGGTCGAGATGAAGTACTCGAGGACGGAGAGCCCCTCGCGGAAGTTCGAGATGATCGGCTGCTCCATGACCTCGCCCGAGGGCTTGGACATGGGGCCGCGCATGCCGGCGAGCTGGCGCACCTGCTCCTTCGAGCCTCGGGCGCCGGAGTCCGCCATCATGAAGATCGGGTTGAACTCGTTCCCCGGCGCCGCGTCCTCGGCCTTCATCTCCTTCATCATGGCCTCGGAGACGGCCTCGGTCGCGCGGTGCCAGATGTCGATGATCTTGTTGTGGCGCTCGCCGTCCGTGATGGCGCCCTGGGCGCGCTGGTTGTCGACCTCGAGGACGTCCTTCCGGGCCTTGTCGACGAAGGTGGACTTCTTGGACGGGATCCGCATGTCGTCGACGCCGATGGAGATCCCCGCCCGCGTCGCGGCCGTGAAGCCGAGCTGCTTGATGATGTCGAGGATCTCGACCGTCCGCTCCAGCCCGAGGTTCACGAAGCAGTAGTTGACGAGGTCCTGCAGGCCCTTCTTCTTCAGGGTCCCGTTGATGAACGGGATGTCCTTCGGGAGGTGCGCGCACATCAGGACGCGTCCCACCGTCGTCTCGATCCGGGTCCCGTGGCAGTCGATCGGCTCGGCGTGGACGATGTCCTGGTCGCCGAGGACCTGGCTCTCGAGGTCGACGAGGCGGCCCGTGTAGCGGACCGTGATGCCGGCGTGCGTCTCGACCTCCCCGGCTCCGTGCGCGAGGAGGACGTCGTCGAAGCCCGCGAAGACCTTCCCCTCGCCCTTGCACCCTTCCTTGCGGCGGGTCAGGTAGTAGAGGCCGAGGACGAGGTCCTGCGAGGGAACCGCCAGCGGCTTGCCGTGCGCGGGCGAGAGGATGTTGTGCGACGACAGCATCAGGACCTGCGCCTCGACCTGCGCCTTCGGCGAGAGCGGGACGTGGACCGCCATCTGGTCGCCGTCGAAGTCGGCGTTGAACGCCGCGCAGACGAGCGGGTGGATCTTGATCGCCTTGCCCTCGATGAGGACCGGCTCGAACGCCTGGATGCCGAGGCGGTGGAGCGTGGGCGCCCGGTTCAGGAGGACCGGGTGCTCCTTGATGACCTCCTCGAGGGCGTCCCACACCTCGTTCGGCGCGGCCTCCACGAGCTCCTTCGACATCTTGATCGTCGAGGTGAGCCCCTTCTGCTCGAGGCGCCGGTAGATGAAGGGCTTGAAGAGCTCGAGCGCCATCCGCTTCGGGAGGCCGCACTGGTGGAGCTTCAGCTCCGGCCCGACGACGATGACGGACCGGCCCGAGTAGTCGACGCGCTTGCCGAGGAGGTTCTGGCGGAAGCGGCCCGACTTGCCCTTGAGGGTGTCGGAGAGCGACTTGAGGGGCCGGTTGTTCGTCCCCTTCAGGACGCGGCCGCGCCGGCCGTTGTCGAAGAGGGCGTCGACCGCCTCCTGGAGCATCCGCTTCTCGTTCCGGACGATGACCTCCGGCGCGCGCAGCTCGAGGAGCTTCTTGAGGCGGTTGTTGCGGTTGATGACGCGCCGGTAGAGGTCGTTCAGGTCCGACGTGGCGAAGCGGCCGCCGTCGAGCGGGACGAGGGGCCGCAGCTCGGGCGGGATGACCGGGATGACGTTCAGGATCATCCACTCGGGGCGGTGCCCGGAGCGGCGGAAGGCGTCGACGACCTTCAGGCGCTTGGCGGCCTTCAGCCGCTTGAGCGCGGACGTCTCCGTCTTCATGATGAGGCGGAGCTCGTCGGCGAGGTCGTCGATGTTGACCCGCTGGAGGAGCTCCTGGATCGCCTCGGCGCCCATCTTCGCGACGAACGCGTCGGCGCCGTACTTGCTCCGGAGGTCCCGGTAGCGCTCCTCGGTGATGAGCGCCTTCTCGGAGATCTTCTCTTCCTCGTCCAGCGGACCCGGGTCGACGACGACGTAGGCCTCGAAGTAGAGGATGCGCTCGAGGTCCCGGAGCGTCAGGTCGAGGAGGTGCCCGATCCGGCTCGGAAGGCCCTTGAAGAACCAGACGTGCGAGACCGGGGCCGCGAGCTCGATGTGCCCCATCCGCTCGCGGCGGACCTTCGACTTCGTCACCTCGACGCCGCACTTGTCGCAGACGACGCCCCGGTGCTTCATCCGCTTGTACTTGCCGCAGAGGCATTCCCAGTCGGTGATCGGTCCGAAGATTTTCGCGCAGAAGAGGCCGTCGCGCTCCGGCTTGAACGTCCGGTAGTTGATCGTCTCCGGCTTCGTGACCTCGCCGAAGGACCAGGAGCGGATCTTCTCGGGGCTCGCCAGGGCGATCTTGATCGCGTTGAAGTCGCGGGGTCCCGGGCCCCGGAACGCCGGGACCGCGGGCGAGAGGGGGGATGCGCCGAAGGTGTCCATGGTCATCAGTTCCCTCCTCAGACCTTCAGGAGCTCGACGTCGAGGCAGAGCGACTGCAGCTCGCGGACGAGGACGTTGAACGACTCGGGGAGACCGGGCTCCTCGGGGACCTCGCCCTTGACGATCGCCTCGTAGACGCGGGAGCGCCCGTCGACGTCGTCGGACTTGACCGTGAGGAGCTCCTGGAGCGTGTAGGCCGCCCCGTACGCCTCGAGCGCCCAGACCTCCATCTCGCCGAACCGCTGGCCGCCGAACTGGGCCTTGCCGCCGAGGGGCTGCTGCGTGATGAGCGAGTAGGGCCCGATGGAGCGGGCGTGGATCTTGTCGTCGACGAGGTGCGACAGCTTGAGCATGTAGATGTAGCCGACCGTGACCTTCTGCTCGAAGCGGTCGCCCGTCATCCCGTCGTAGAGCTCCGTCTTGCCGCTGCGCGGGAGGTTCGACTTCTCGAGGAGCGCCCGGATCTCCTCCTCGGAGGCGCCGTCGAAGACGGGCGAGGCGATGCTCAGGCCGAGGGCCTGCGCCGCCCACCCGAGGTGCGTCTCGAGGATCTGCCCGACGTTCATTCGCGACGGGACGCCGAGCGGGTTCAGGACGATCTGGACCGGCGTGCCGTCCGGAAGGTACGGCATGTCCTCCTCGGGGAGGATCCGGCTGATGACGCCCTTGTTCCCGTGGCGGCCGGCCATCTTGTCGCCGACCTGGAGCTTGCGCTTCATGGCGACGTAGACCTTGACCGTCTTGTTGACGCCCGGGGCGAGCTCGTCGCCCTTCGAGAGGAGCGTGACCCGGTCGGCCGCCACCTTGCGGATGACGTCGACCTGCGAGTCGGCGCGCTGGAGGACCAGGCGGACGGTGTCCTTGATCTCCTCGTCGCGGAGCTTCAGGCTCTTGAGGAGCCGCGGCCCCATCATGCCGATCTTCTCGACCGTGAGCTTGTGGTTCGCGGCCACGAGGACGTTCCCCTGCGGGTCGACGACGTCCTCGAGGACCGTCCGGCCCTCGAGCAGCCGCTCGATCTTCTCCTTGGCCTCGGTCCGCACGATGCGGATCTCGTCCTCGGCGTCCTTGTTGAGGTAGCCGATCTCCTCGTCGAGGATCTGCTTGGCCCGGACGTCCTTCTGCTTCTCGTCGTCCTTGCGCGTGAAGATCTTCACGTCGACGACGACGCCCTCGATGCCCGGCGGGCACTTGAGCGAGGCGTCGCGGACGTCGCCGGCCTTCTCGCCGAAGATCGCCCGGAGGAGCTTCTCCTCGGGGGTCAGCTGCGTCTCGCCCTTCGGCGTGACCTTGCCGACGAGGATGTCGCCCGGCTTCACGTTCGCGCCGATCCGGATGATCCCGGACTCGTCGAGGTCGCGGAGCGCGTGCTCGGAGACGTTCGGGATGTCCTTCGTGATCTCCTCGGGGCCGAGCTTGGTCTCCCGGGCCTCGATCTCGAACTCCTCGATGTGGATGGAGGTGTAGTAGTCCTCCTTCACCATCTTCTCGGAGATGAGGATCGCGTCCTCGAAGTTGTAGCCGCGCCACGGCATGAAGGCGACGAGGATGTTCCGCCCGAGGGCGAGCTCGCCCCCCGACGTGCAGGGGCCGTCGGCGAGGACCTCGCCCGCCCGGACGCGCTGCCCTTCCTTGACGATCGGCTTCTGGTTGATGCAGGTGTTCTGGTTCGACCGCCGGAACTTCAGGAGCGGATAGATGTCCGCCCCGAACTCGCGTGGCTTGCCGTCCGGCCCGATCCCCTCGACCCTCACGATGATCCGGCGCGCGTCGACCGTGTCGACGATGCCGTCGCGCTTGCAGAGGACCACGGCGCCCGAGTCCCGGGCCACGACCCCCTCGAGTCCGGTGCCGACGATCGGCGGCTCGGTGCGGAGGAGCGGCACCGACTGGCGCTGCATGTTCGAGCCCATGAGGGCCCGGTTCGCGTCGTCGTGCTCGAGGAAGGGGATGAGCGCGGCGGCGACGGAGACGAGCTGCTTCGGGGAGACGTCCATGAAGTGGACCGTCTCCCGGGGCTTCGCGCTGAACTCGCCCTGGAGCGTCACCTGGACGCGGTCGTTCACGAAGCGGCCGTCGGCCTCGAGCGGCTCGTTCGCCTGCGCGATCGCGTAGTCCTCCTCCTCCCACGCCGGGAGGTAGAAGGCGGTGGGCCGGCCGGCGGCGAGCCTCTTGCCGGCCTTCTTCAGCTTCGCGTTCATCGCCTCGATCTCGGAGGCCTCGACGATCGCGCCCTTCTTCCAGCCCGAGTCGCCGACGGTGAAGATCTCGAAGTGCTCGAGGACCCGCCCGTCGCGGACCTTCTTGTACGGCGACTCGATGAAGCCGTACTCGGAGATCCGCGCGTAGCACGAGAGCGAGGAGATCAGGCCGATGTTCGGGCCTTCCGGCGTCTCGATCGGGCAGATGCGGCCGTAGTGCGTGGCGTGGACGTCGCGGACCTCGAACCCGGCGCGCTCGCGCGAGAGGCCGCCCGGCCCGAGGGCCGAGAGGCGGCGCTTGTGCGTCACCTCCGAGAGCGGGTTCGTCTGGTCCATGAACTGCGAGAGCTGCGAGGACCCGAAGAACTCCTTGATCGCCGCGATGACCGGCTTGGAGTTGATCAGGTCGTGGGGCATCGCCGAGTCGATGTCCTGGTGGACGGACATCTTCTCCTTGATCGCGCGCTCCATCCGGACGAGGCCGATCCGGAACTGGTTCTCGAGGAGCTCGCCGACGCAGCGGACCCGGCGGTTGCCGAGGTTGTCGATGTCGTCGGTCTTGCCGATGTCCTTCCGAAGCTTCAGGAGCGCGTCGATGACGACGTAGAAATCGTCGGACGAGAGCGTCTTCTGCTCGAGGGAGGTCGAGAGGCCCATCCGGATGTTGAACTTGTAGCGGCCCACGCGGGAGAAGTCGTACTTGCGCGGGTCGAAGAACATCCCGACGAAGAGGTTCTTCGCGCTCTCGTCCGTCGGCGGGTCGCCGGGGCGCATCCGCTTGTAGATCTCGAGGAGCGCCTCGCGCTTCGTCTTGACCGAGTCCTTCCGGAGGGTCGCGATGAGCGTCTCGCCGATCGGCTCCCAGTCGGGGAAGAGGACCTCGACCGGGGTCGCCTGCTTCTCGGTCATCACCGTCGCGAGGTCGTCGGGGACCTCCGTGCCGGCCTCGTAGAGGACCTCTCCCGAGGAGAGGTCGACGACGTCGACGGCGAAGAGGATCCGGCCGAGCTTGGCCGGGTCGGCCGTGACCGTGACGCTCTGGCCCGAGGCGAGCTGCTCCCGCTGCTCGGCGGTGAGCTTGACGTCGGCGAGGATCCGCCCGTCCTTCCGGACGCCGCGGACGTGCTTCTGCCGGATCTCCTCCTTGGCGAGGACGTCCGGCGGGAGGACGAGGTGCGCCTTCCCCTTGTCGAACGTGAGGCCGACGGCGGAGTAGAACTTCTTGAGGATCTGCTCGTCGCTCTCGAGGCCCAGCGCGCGGAGGAAGACCGTCCCGGGGAACTTCCGCTTCCGGTCTATCCGGACGCCGAAGAGTCCCTTGGAGTCGATCTCGAACTCCACCCAGGAGCCGCGGTACGGGATGATCTTGCCGATCAGGGTGTGGGCCCCTTCGCGGGTGAAGAAGACGCCCGGCGAGCGGTGGAGCTGCGAGACGATGACGCGCTCCGTGCCGTTGATGATGAAGGTCCCGTTGTCCGTCATGAGGGGGATGTCTCCGAAGTAGACCTCCTCCTCCTTGATGTCCCGGATCGGCCACTCCTTCGGGGCGCTCTTCCCCGTCGGGGCGTTCTCCTTGTCGAAGACCTTCAGCCGGAAGGTGACCTTCAGGGGGACCGCGTACGTGAGACCTCTCTCCTGGCACTCCGCGACCGTGAACGGCAGGCGGAGCTCGACCGGCGTGCCGCAGACCTCGTCGATCGTCACCTTGTTCGGGTTCGGGTGGCCGCAGGCCTGACACGCGACCGTGTTCGCCCGCGGGTCCTTCACCCGGACCGTCTCGCCGCAGTGCTCGCAGGTGAACCGGAGGTGCTGGATCCCCTCGAGCCGCCCGCTCCGGGAGGCCCAGTCGCCGATCCGGAACGAGACGTACTCGAGGGCGCACGTCTCCCGGAAGTCGGAGAACGGGAAGACCCCGCGGAAGACGGCCTCCAGACCGACGTCGTCCCGCTCGTGCGGGAGGAGGTCCATCTGGAGGAAGTCCTCGTAGGACCGCCTCTGGACGTCGATCAGGTTCGGCAGGGGCAGGAAGGTCTTGATCTTGCCGAAATCGTGCCGGGCGGTCTGCCTCGGGGCGAGCATGCGGTCAGCCATTCGAGCGGGCTCCCTTCATCCGGGAAGAGGGTGACGCGAAAAGAGGGAAATACCGCCCGGCGAGACGGCGCGATCCCCGCGGGGCCGGACGAGCCGGCCCCCCGGGGAATCGACCTCCGTCACCGGACGGTCCTCCCGTTGCGGGACACGCCGGACTACTTGATCTCGACCTTGGCGCCGATCTCCTCGAACTTCTTCTTGATGGCCGCCGCCTCGTCCTTCGAGACGGACTCCTTGAGAACGCCGAGGTTCTCGACGAGGTCCTTGGCCTCCTTCAGGCCGAGGGAGGAGTTGACCTCGCGGACCGCCTTGATGACGTTGATCTTGTTGCCGCCGGCCTCCTTGAGGGAGACGGTGAACTCGGTCTGCTCCTCGGCCGGAGCGGCGGCGGCGGCCGGGGCGGCGGCAGCGGCCGGGGCGGCCATCATCGCCGCGGAGACGCCGAACTTCTCCTCGAGGGCCTTGACCAGGTTGTTGAGCTCGAGGACGGACATCCCCTCGACTTCGCTGACGAACTGCTCGACGGAAAGGGCCATTTCGTTCTCCTTGCTTTCCTTGTCTCTTCGCGCGTGCGCGTTTCTACGGTCGTTTCGGGTGCGCCCGGCCTCAGGCCGCGGCGCTCTTCTTCTCGGCCACGGCCGAGATCGTCATCGCGAGCTTCCGCTGCGGCGACGAGAGGACGGTGACGAGGCGCCGGACCGGGGACTGCATGAGGCCGAGGAGCCTCGCCACGAGCTCGGGGCGCGTCGGGAGGCTGGCGAGCGACTCGAGGGCCGCGGCCGGGACCGGGCGCCCCTCGACGAGCGCGGCCTTCACCTTGATCTTCGGGTTCGTCTTCCCGAACTGGTGGAGGACCTTCGCGAGCTGGACGATGTCGGTCTTCGACCAGGCGACCGCCGTCATGCCGGTGAAGTGCTCGGAAAGAGCGCCGATCGGGGCGTCCTTGATGGCGCGCAGGGCGAGCGTGTTCTTGACGACGACGTACTCCGAGCCGGTCGCGCGGATCTGCCGGCGCAGCTCGGTGACGTCGGGGACCGAGATCCCCTGGAAGTCGATGAGGAAGGCGTGGGGAGCGCTCCCCAGGGCTTCCGTCATCTGCGCGATGGCGTCGGTCTTCTCGGTGCGGTTCACGCAGCCCTCCCGGCGACCTTGTCGGCGACCGCGGGGTCGACCGGCACGCTCGGCCCCATCGTCGAGCCGAGGAAGATCGACTTCACGTACTTCCCCTTGGCGGCGGCCGGCTTCGCCTTCTGGATCGCCGCGATCAGGGCCTCCGTGTTCTCCACGAGAGCCGCGTCCGCGAACGAGAGCTTTCCGACCGGGCAGTGGATGATCGCGGTCTTGTCGACGCGGAACTCGATCTTGCCGGCCTTCAGCTCCTTGACGGCCTTGCCGACGTCGAAGGTGACCGTGCCGGCCTTCGGGTTCGGCATCAGGCCGCGGGGGCCGAGGACCTTACCGAGCCGCCCGAGGGACTTCATCATGTCGGGGGTGGCGACGAGCGCCTCGAAGTCGAGGTACCCGCCCTGGATCTTCGCGACGAGGTCGTCCCCTCCGACGACGTCGGCGCCGGCGTCCTCCGCCTCCCGGACCTTCTCGCCGGAGGCCACGACGGCCACGCGGATGGTCTGGCCCGTTCCGTGCGGGAGAACGACCGTTCCGCGGACCATCTGGTCCGCGTGCTTCGGGTCGACGCCGAGGCGCATGGCCACCTCGAGCGTTTCGTTGAACTTCGCGTACGCCGCCGAACGGACGAGCGCGACGGCCTGCTGGACGTCGTAGAGCTTCGTCCGGTCGATCTTGGCTGCCGCGGCGGTGTACTTCTTGCCTTCCGTCATGTCTCTTCCGCTCTTCCGAGTGCGGCGACCGTCCTGCGTCCCCGCGATGAGAAGCCCCGGGAGGCAGCCCGGGCATCGCGGAGCCGCGCGCCGTGAGAGGGGCGGCGCCGGCCCGTTCGCCGTCTCAATGAGAAATCGTCACGCGACGATTTCGTTCTTCTCAGCCGATGACCTCGATCCCCATGGAGCGAGCCGTCCCCGCGACCGTTTTCTTGGCGGCCTCGAGGTCGGCGGCATTGAGGTCCACGAGCTTCAGCTTCGCGATCTCCTCGACCTGCTGCATCGTGACCTTCCCGACCCGGTTCTTGTTCGGGACGCCCGAGCCCTTCTCGACCTTCGCGGCCTTCTTGAGGAGGACCGAGGCCGGCGGGGTCTTCAGGATGAAGGAGTAGGACCGGTCGGAGTAGACCGTCACGACGACCGGGATGATCAGCCCCAGGTCCTTCTGCGTCCTCGCGTTGAAGGCCTTGCAGAAGTCCATGATGTTGACGCCCTGCGGGCCGAGGGCGGTGCCGACGGGCGGCGCGGGGGTCGCTTTTCCGGCTTCGATCTGGAGCTTGACCTGCCCGACGACTTTCTTGGCCATTGTGGGTTCCTTCGAGTGGTGACGGGGCGAGCCCCGCGTTCTTCGGGAAGCCGGAGAGCCGGCCCCCGCGGATTACAGCTTCTGGACCTGGACGAACTCGAGCTCGACCGGCGTGGGCCGGCCGAAGATCGTGACGAGCACGCGGAGCGTCGAACGCTCGATGTTGATCTCCTCGACGTCCCCCGTGAACTCCTTGAAGGGGCCGTCGACGATCTTCACCTTCTCGCCGCGCTCGTAGGTGTACTTCGGCTTCGGCTTCTCCTTCGACTCCGCCGTGTGGTGGAGGATCGCCTCGACCTCTTCCGGCATGAGCGGGACGGGGCTCTTCGAGGAGCCCCCGACGAAGCCGGTGACCTTCGGCGTGTTCCTCACGAGGTGCCACGTCTCGTCGGCCATCTCCATCTGGACGAGGACGTAGCCGGGGAAGAACTTGCGCTCGACGTTCCGGCGCTTCCCCGCCTTCATCTCGACGACGGTCTCCTTCGGCACGCGGATCTCGCCGAACTGCGCCTCCATCCCCTGGGCCTTGATCCGGTTCGTCAGCTCCTGGACGACCCGGTCCTCGAAGCCCGAGTACGTGTGGACGATGTACCAGTCCATCGTCGGCGCCGGGGAGGACGCTTCGGAGAGGGCCGAGGTGCCGTCGTTCTCGATCATCGCGGGGCGCCTCCCGGGATCACTGCCCGAAGGCGGCGAAGAACCAGTTGATGAGCGGCGTGATCGTCGCGTCGACCGCGAAGAGGAACACGCCGACGACGACGGTATAGAGGATCACGACGGTCGTCGTTCCGACGACCTCGTCCTTCGCAGGCCAGCTGACCTTGCCGGTCTCCTTCCGGACGTCGACGAGAAACTCCCTGAAGGTCTTCCACCGCTCGGTGAGGTTCATTCGATCCGTCTTCCTGGCGCCCTCGAGCGCCGTGCCGCCCGCTCCGGGGCGTTCGGCCCGCCCTGGCGAGGCGGGGGATGTGGCAGGGGTGCGGAGACTCGAACTCCGAACCTACGGTTTTGG
>JAGOBQ010000562.1 GCA_017999215.1 Thermoanaerobaculia bacterium | reverse complement strand
ACCCGGGGGCGCGCCGGGGACCCGGGCGTCGAGGGGGGCGCGCCGCGCGGCGTGACGCCCCGGTGGGAAACGGACGACGCGATGGGAGTCTTCGCCCTGACGCGCTCTCACGGCGGCCGGACGGGGTCCCTCAAGCTCTACGTCGAGGACGGCGCGATCGACTGGCTCCAATGGGACGGAACGGCCTCGGAGGCCTTCCGGACCTTCACCGACTGGAGGAACGTCGGGCTGAAGGCGAGGGACGACTTCGCGATCGGGAGCCGCGGGGAGCTGACCGCCGGGCTCGACGTCGAGTCGTCGCACGGGACTTCGCGCGAAGAGAGGGTCGCGGGCGGCGTCCCGCTCGGGGACCATCGCTTCCGGAACGTGGCGCCGTACGCGGCCTTCGCCTGGACGTTCGGCGAAGAGGTGAAGGTGACGCCCTCCGCGGGGCTCCGCTGGAACCACAGCCGGGAGTTCGGCGGCGTCTGGGGGGCTCAGGCCGGCGTCGTCGTCGCGTCGCCCATCGGCGAGGCGCACCTGCGGTGGGCGCGCGCCTTCAACCTGCCGGGCATCTGGACGGCCGTCTTCATGGAAGGGTTCGGCCGCGGCGAGGAGTGGAAGGCTCTCGATCCGGAGCTCGTCGACCACTACGAGATCGGCTTCGCGCCGAAGCTCGGTGGGATCGCGGAGCTCGACGTGACGTTCTTCTACGACGACGTCACCGACGCGCTGCGGTTCGTCCCGCCGCCTCCGGCGCCTCCCCGCTGGGCGAACACCGGCGCCTACCTGTCGCGCGGCGCCGAGCTGACGCTCCGCGTCGAGCCGTTCCCGGCGCTCGGCCTCTACGCGGGCGCCGCGTTCACGCACACGACCCCCGGGAACGTCCCCTTCACGCCCCGCTGGACCGTCTCGGGCGGCGCGATCGCGACGGTCGGCCGCGTGCGCGCGGCCGTCGACGTCCAGTGGGTCGACGAGCGCGACGTCGGGAACCTCCGATTCCCGGGCCGGCCGGGGCGGGTCGCGTCCTACCTCCTCCTGAACGCGAAGGTGACGGCGTCCCTCGACCCGCTCGCGCCCGGCCTCGAGCTCTTCCTCTCGGGCGAGAACCTGAGCGATTCCGACTACGCCTATCGCCCCGGCTACCCGATGCCGGGAGCGTCGTTCAACGGGGGCGCGAGCCTGAAGTTCTGAGGGGAGCCTCAGGCGGCCCCGGACCGCCGTCCGCGCGCGCCTCTACGCCTCGCCGCTCCCGGTCGCGTCGCCCGCGTGCGGGCAGGGAAGGACCTCGACGTTGACGTGGGCGAGACCGAGGTCGTCGGGGAGGAGGGCGCGATACCCGTCGGGAGCGAGCGGGTCGGCGCTGACGACGGAGACGATCGCGGACCAGCCTTCGGGGGAGATGCGCCAGACGTGCAGGTCGGAAACGCGGTCGCCGGCGCGCGCCTCGATCGCCTCGCGAATCGCCGAGAGGAGCGGCTCGGGCGCCTGCCGGTCGAGGAGGACGTGTCCGCTCTCGCGGAGGAGGCCGACGGACCAGCGCGTGATCACGGCGGCGCCGACGATACCGATCAGCGGATCGAGGAACTGCCACCCGAGGAACGCTCCGCCGAGGAGGGCGCCGATGGCCAGGAGCGACGTGACGGCGTCGGCGAGGACGTGCAGGTAGGCGCTCCGGAGGTTGTGGTCGTGGCCGTGGGGGCTCGCGGCCCGGCCCGGAGACGGCTCGCCGTGAGGACCGTGCCCGTCGTGCGCCTCCTCGCCGCGCGTCAGGACGAGCGCGCTGGCGGCATTCACGGCGAGGCCGAGGACGGCGACGGCGATCGCCTGCCCGAATGCGACCGGGACGGGAGAAAGGAGCCGTTCGACGCTCTCCCAGGCCATCAGGAGGGCGAAGCCCGCGAGGAGGCCGGCGCCGGCGAAGCCGGCGAGGGCGTTCATCTTCCCCGCGCCGAAGCTGAACCGTGGGTCGGCGGCGTGCCGCCGCACCCAGGCGTAGGCGAACGCCGAGATGCCGAGGGCCGCGGCGTGCGAGCCCATGTGGAGGCCGTCGGCGAGGAGCGCCATCGAGCCGAACTTCAGCCCGGCGCCGATCTCGAGGGCCATCGTGACGACGGTGAGCGCGATGACGATTCGCGTCCCGCGCTCTCCGGGCCGAGGCCGGTCCTGGCCGAAGACGTGCTCGTGGCGGCGCCCCGTGGCGCAGGCTTCGTGGGCCGCGGCGGCCGGGTCGGTCGGGGTCACCGCGGCCGGAACCTCGCGACGACCGGGTCGTGGTCGCTCGTCCGCTTCTCGTCCGAGCAGTCGGAGTTGAGGTGGAGGATCTCGATCTCGGCGTCCTTCGCGAGGGCGGGGGAGACGACGACGTGGTCGAGGACCTGCGACGCCCCCTCGAAGTTGAACGTGTAGCGGCTCGCGATCGGCACCCTCAGGATGAGGTTCTCGAGCGGAGGAGCGGAGAGGTGCCGCACCGCCTCGGAGTGCTCAAAGTCGTTCAGGTCGCCGAGCAGGACGACGCGGGCCTCCGGGTCGGCGGCGAGGAGGCTCTGGGCGAAGGACCGGATCTCCCGCGCCTGGGCGAGGCGGCGCGCCACGGTCGGAGCCCTCGGGGGCTGCGCGGAGCCGAAGGCGCGGTCGTCGTCGGACTTGGACGAGAGGTGGTTCGCGACGACGAAGAGCTTCTTCCCGCGGAAGAGGAGCTCGACCGCGAGCGAGCGGCGCACCCCCTCGCCGTCCGTCGGCGAGAACGCCTCCGAGGCGGGGGCGACGCGCCCCGGGCTGAGGGTGAGGCGGAGGTCCTTCCCGGTTCCCTCGGGGGCCGTCGCGTCGAGGGGGCCGGCCGCGCCGCGGCGGACGAGCGTGACGCGCGCGGGATTCAGGAGGAGCGCGACCCGGATGTTCCCTCCCGGCTGCCCTCCTTCGCGACCCTCGACAGGGTCGATCCAGACGGCCTCGTAGCGCGGCCCTTCGGCGGCCACGACCGCTTCGACGAGCGCCTCGAGCGTCCGTCTCGACGTGACGACTCCGTCGCCCTTCCCGGCCGGGCCGCTGTCGTCCTGCACCTCCTCGAGCGCGACGACGTCGGGGGCGAGCATCGCCCTCGCGATCCGCTCGCCGATCCGGGAGAAACGCTCGGGAGGTCCGGCGACGGAGAGGTTCTCGACGTTGAACGACGCGACGGAGAGCCGGCGGCGGTCGCCCGGGAGCGACGTCGTCACGTCGCAGCGCCCCGCCGCCGCCGTCACGACGGGAGCGGCGAGCGGCCGGACGCGGTAGGTCCCCCAGG
>JAGOBQ010000561.1 GCA_017999215.1 Thermoanaerobaculia bacterium | reverse complement strand
ACTGCAAGTGGGGCCGCTGCACCGCCTGCGGCGTCCCCGGCAACGGCGAGGACACCGTCCTCGCGAACGGGATGCCGGCCGGGTTCTCGTTCGCGCTGCCGGCGCTGGAGCCGGCGGAGTCCGCCGCCCCCGCGCCGGCGGAGTCCGCGTCCGGCTCTCCCCTCCCGTCCGCCTCCGGGGTCGCGAGCGGCGTCGCCGACGCCCGCGACGAGGGGCGCGGATCCGCCTACGCCGACAAGGCGAAGGGCGCCGCGTACCGGATGAAGGCGACGCCCGACCTCCTCCCGCTCCGCGAGCGGCGGACCTCCCGGGGCGGCGCGAGCGAGAGCGCCGCGGTCGCGAGGACCTGGCGCGTCTCGTTCGAGAAGCTCGGCGACGCCCGCTACCTCTCCCACCGGAACGTCATGGACGTGCTCGAGCGGGCGCTGCGCGCCGCGCGGGTCCCGGTCCGGTACACCGAGGGCTTCAACCCGCACATCCGCCTCTCGATGGGGCCGGCGCTCCCGCTCGGCTCCGAGTCGCGCCACGAGCTCTTCGACCTCGACGTCGTCGACGCCCTGACGCCGGAGCACCTCGCCGCCGTGAACGACCGCCTCCCGCCCGGGATGAAGCTCCTCGGCTGGACGGAGCTGCCGGCCGGCGCGCCCTCCCTCGGCAAGGCGGCGACGGAAGGGGTCTACCGCTTCACGCTGCCGAACGGCGAGGTGATCGTCGAGCGGCTGCGCCTTTCGGGCGAGGGGGCGACGACGCCGAAGCGACACATCGAGCAGACGTGGGGCCTCGCCGCGGAGGACCAGCACGTCATCCGCGTCCTCCGCGAGGAGACGGTCCTGACGCGCTGATCGCGCGACGGGGAGAGTGCGCCATGCCGTTCACGATCCGCTGCCACGCGACGTTCGAGGCCGCCCATCACCTGCGCGACTACGTCGGAGGACCGGAGCCGGTGCACGGGCACTCGTGGAAGGTGGAGGTCGCGCTCGGGACCGACGCTCTCGGCGACTACGACCTCTCCGTCGACTTCGTCCCGACGGAGAGGCTCGTGAAGGAGCTCGCCGCGCGACTCCACGACCGCGACCTCAACGGCGTCCCGCCGTTCGACGAGCGGAACCCGACCGCCGAGAACGTCGCCCTCTGGTTCGCGAGCGAGGTGCGGAAGGCGGGCGTCCTTGCGGAGGGTGTGCGGCTGGAGGAGGTCACGGTCTGGGAGGGCCCGCGGAACTCGGTCACCTGGAGGCCGTGACCGCCCCGGGAGGCGAGCCTCGCCCCGGCTCGCCCCCCCCCATTCCCGCCTCTACTTTCCCGCGGCCGTCCCGAACGACGGGAGCGCCATGTCCACCCCCGCCTTCGCAGCCTCGGGGAGCTCCTCGGGCACGGCCGGGCGCGGCCGGTACGTCGGGAGCGGAACCGCCTTGCCGCCCGCGTAGATGGGGTGGCGCCCCTTGTCGCGGTACCAGTCGGCGAGCGTGGCCGTCTGGTGCATCTCCTCGATGATCTGCCTCCACCCGGCGCCCGTGTTGTAGGCGCAGAAGGAGATCTCGCCGAGCTGCGTCCCGTACGGGATGATGCACATCTCCGTCCGGCGGAAGTCGTAGTTGAAGAGGTCCTGGAACCACATGCCGGCGACGAGGAGGACGCGCCAGGGGTAGCGGCCCGCCTTCGCGATCCCCATCGACCTGCCGGTATGGCCGTCCATGATCCGGAGCGTCTCGAGGACGCCGAGGTTCTTCGGCACGCCCGCGGGGCGGATGTTGCGCGCCGTGGCGAGGACCGCCTGGAGGACGGTGAGGAGGCGCCCCCGCGCCGCGTCGGTGACGACGGTCAGGTCGCGCAGGAGCCGGTCGACGTCGAGGAGCTGCGTCACGGGAACGGCGTCGCCCGTCTTCTCGTGGACGAGGACCATCGTCGCGATGCCGCAGTTCGGGTGGCACCCGCACTTCAGCGAGCCCCACTCGGCCTCGAGGCCGCCGAGGAGGTCGCGCAGGTCGGAGAACGGCCCCGACGCCGAGAGCGGGAACCAGTCGCGCATCGGCTCGCCCAGCCCGGCCTGCGCCTTCACGTCGTTCGCGAGGTGCGAGAGCGTGTAGCGCTGCTTCTTCCGGGTCTCGTCGTCCACCTCCTCGTCCCGCCCGGTGAAGGAGACCGGCTGGAAGGAGAGGGCGTTGATCTTGTCGATGTTCTTGATCGCGAACCGGATGATGTCGCCGACCTGGTCGTTGTTGATCGAGTTGACGATCGTGATGACGAGGGTGACGTCGACGCCGGCGGCCTTCAGGTTCTCGAGCGCGCGCAGCTTGACGTCGTAGAGGTTCGAGACGCCCCGGTGCTGGTTGTGCTCGTTGCCGACCCCGTCGAACTGGAGGTAGACGAGGCGGAGGCCCGCCTCGGCTGCGGCCCTGGCGAACGCGGGCTCCTGCGCGAAGCGGACGCCGTTGGAGGCGCACTGGACGGCGAAGTAGCCGATCTCCTTCGAGTAGCGGATCGCCTCGAGGAAGTGCGGCGAGAGCGTCGGCTCGCCGCCCGAGAACTGGACGGAGAGCTGGCGCCGCGGCTGGATCGACGCGGCGTTGTCCAGGATCTGCTTCACGTCGTCCCAGGTCAGCTCGTGGACGTACCCGACCTGGTTCGCGTCCATGAAGCAGGGGTTGCACATCATGTTGCAGCGGTTCGTCAGGTCCACGGTCAGGACCGCGCCGCGGCCGTAGCGCATCGACGACGAGCCATGGTCGTGGAGCTCGTCCTTGCCGATCTTCACGTCGCGCCCGAAGAAGTTCCCCTCGAGGCGGCGGTAGAAGTCGACGTCGTTCGACATCAGGTCCTCGAACGTGCCGTGCTTCGGGCACGTCTTGACCATCCAGATCTCCTGGCCTCGCTGGACGATGTCCGCCGGGATCTCGCCGGGGTGACCGTCGATCAGGGCCTTCAGGTCTTCCTGCCCCTTCACGATCGCTTCGCGGACCTCCCGCGTGCAGACGGGGCAGAGCGAATCCGTCCTCCGCGGAAAGCCGAGCGGCGGTTTCGTGCGCTCGTGGCTCTTCGGCAACGGCTCGGGCGACCACGCCGGGTGGAAGGAGCGGGCCGGGACTTTCCGGTTGACCCACTGGAACCCCCTCCAGGCGACATCCGCGGCGCCTCGCACCGTCGAGTAGAAGGCCTCACGCATCATTTCTCGGATCCTCCCTGAAAGGCGACGCCGACCCGCTCCGCAGGAGCGGCTCGCCTCCTTGCACACTTAGCCGGACAGAATAGCATTCCGGGGCGCCTCAGAGCCC
>JAGOBQ010000560.1 GCA_017999215.1 Thermoanaerobaculia bacterium | reverse complement strand
TTCCTCCACCGCCGTTGGGGAACGACGAAAGCGTAACGTGGAGCCCCGGTTCGGAGTTCCGCCTTCAGGCGGTTTGTTTGGAGTGCCGCCTTCAGGCGGGATCAGACCGGCTGAAGCCGGAACTCCAACCAAGAACGAAGAACCAAGAACCTCCTTTTCCCCAACCAAGAACCAATGGAATGAGCAACTGAAATTTTATGCTGACAATCACGAACATTCTCGCCGCTTCGGATAATCCCTTCGGGGCACCGACGGGAGATCAGATATTGCTGTGGCTTGCATGCGCCTGGGTGGTGATGAGCGCTGCCGGCAAAGGAACGGATTTATGGGCGCGGTGGACGGGCAAGTTGCCGCTGGGAACGCCTGCAAATCCGGTGCATAACCGGGCGAGTGAGCAGGTGCCGACATGGGCGGAGATAGCGGCTCTGGACAAGCGGGTGAGCACGCTGCAGGCCGGTTACCGCGCCAACACGGGTGCGGCCGTGGCAGCCCTCGCCCGACTTCGGCGAGGAGTGGGCACGAGGCCGGGGAGTGACCTCGACCTGCTCGATCTCGCCCTCGCAGACGCCGAGGAGTCGCTGTTCGATGATGTCCATGGCCTGCCGGACGCTCCCACGCCGGAGGAGCATGCGGCCTACACCGCCGTCACGCTCTACGCGTTGCACCAGCAGTCACGGCGCGATGTCGCCCTGCACCGACGGGGCTACTCGTTCGGTCGCTCCGCACGGCTGCTGACGAAGCGGGGAAACCCCGACGCAGTACGCGCGCGCTTCGCCGCCCTCGGCACGTCCACCACGTGGGATGAGACCGCGCATCACGCTCGCGGTCTCATCCAGCAGTTCCGGCAGCACCGCATCCCGCTGGATTACGGCCAGTTCGCCCGGGACCTCCTCGATCTACGCGGCCCGTCCGCCGATCGAGTCAGGATGCACTGGGGGCGGGACTTCTACCGCGCCCACCATCCGGAGGACGACGCTGACAAGGACGCTTCCGAAACGGCCGCCCCCGGCGACGAGACCACCGATTGAACGACTTCAAGGAGACCGACGAACCATGACGCGCACGATCCTCGACATCAGCATCCTCCAGACGCTCCCTCCGTCGAATGTCAATCGGGACGACACCGGGAGCCCCAAGACCGCGGTCTACGGCGGCGTGCGCCGCGCTCGCGTGTCGAGCCAGGCCTGGAAGCGCGCGACGCGCGTGGCGTTCAAGGACCTCCTCGACACGTCCGAGCTGGGCATGCGGACGAAGCGCGTGGTGGAGCTGCTCGCCGAACGCATCCGCCTCAAGACCGACGAGATCTCCCCCGAGCGCGCCCAGCAACTCGCCGGTCTCGCCTTCGCCGCTGCCGGCATCAAGCTGACCGCCCCGCGCGGATCGTCGAAGACCAACCCTCTGCCGGAGGAGTCCGGCTACCTACTCTTCCTGAGCGCGCGCCAACTCGATCGCCTCGCCGATGCGGCCATCGAGGCCGACTCGACGGACGACGCGAACGCGGCGCTCAAGGCCGCCGGGCTCAAGAAGGCGCTCGACCTCGACCACTCGGTCGACATCGCCCTGTTCGGCAGGATGGTCGCCGATGCGACCGACCTCAACGTCGACGCGGCGGCGCAGGTCGCCCACGCGATCAGCGTTCACCCCGTCGAGAACGAGTTCGACTACTACACGGCCGTGGACGATCACAAGGCCGAGGACGATGAGGAGGATGCCGGTGCCGGCATGATCGGCACGGTGGAGTTCAACTCGTCCACCCTGTACCGATACGCGACCGTGGACGTCGATCGTCTCCACGCCAATCTCGGTGACGCCGAAGCCACGCGACGGGCCGTCGAGGCCTTCCTCCAAGCCTTCGCTCGCAGCCTCCCGAGCGGCAAGCAGAACACGTTCGCCAATCGCACGCTCCCCGATGCGATCGTCGTGAGCGTCCGTGAATCGCAGCCAGTCAACCTCGTGGGCGCGTTCGAGGAGCCCATCGAGGGAGGTTCCCGCCTGAGCGCGGCAAGCCGGCGCTTGGCCGACCACGCGGAGGCGATCGACGAGGCGTACGGAACGACTCCCGTCGCGGGATGGGTCGTGCGTGCCACGCCGTCGACGGTCGAGCTCGACCGCCTCGGCGAACGTCTGCCCCTGGATGCCGCGGTGACAGCAGCCGGTGAGTTCGTCGGCGGCCGTCTCGGGGCTTGACGTGCCGACCCTCCTCATCGAGCTCGCCGGCCCCCAGCAGGCCTGGGGCTCGCGTAGCCGATTCGCGACGCGTGCCACCGAGCTCGCTCCGACGAAGAGCGGGGTGGTCGGTCTTCTCGCGGCGGCCCTCGGCATGGAGCGGGCCGAGCCGCTCGACAGATTCGACGGTATCCGCTTCGGCGTGCGCGTGGATCAGCCGGGCAGCCTCGAGCGCGACTTTCAGACGACCCGTTCGCTCGACGGCTCGAACGCGTTTCCTCTGTCACAGCGCTACTACCTGGCAGACGCCGTGTTTCTCGCGGGAGTGGAGGCGGCTCACGAAGAACTGGTCGCCTACCGGGACGCACTCGCGCGTCCCTACTTTCCGCTGTACCTGGGACGGCGTGCGTTCCCTCCGAGCATCCCCGCCATCGCAAACGGCGGACTCGACGGCGCCGTTCCGACACAGCTCGTGGACGCACCACTCACTCAGGCGCTGGCGGAGGCACCCTGGCGGGCACGACGTCACCACCGGCGCCGGTTCCGCACGCCCGAGGTCGCTCTCGAGGCCGTGCTCGACGCAGCATCGGGAGACGCCCTGGGTGAGACACGTCAGGACGTTCCGTTGAGCTTCGACCCCCGACGGCGCCGGCATGGAGCTCGAGACGTCACGATCACCTCGTTCACCGTGACGCATCCGGATCCGCCCGCGCGAGGGGCGGCCGGCGCGCCACCTGCCTCCCGTCCGAGCGACCGTCGAGACGAGCTGCTCGGCGATCCCACCGACCATGACCCCGAGGCACTGCTCGGAGACGAGGAGGTCTGAATGTACCTGAGCACGTTCGCCTTCAACCCGACTCGCCGGGGCGCACAACGTCTGCTGTCGTCTCCACATGCACTGCACGCCGCCGTGCTCGCGGGCTTTCCCGACCCGTCGCCGACAGAGACCGGTCGCGTGCTCTGGAGACTCGACAACATCGACCATCAGACCCGCCTCTACATCGTGTCGCCGCAGCGTCCGGATCTCACACACCTCGCCGAGCAAGCGGGCTGGCCGAGCCTCGATTAGTCATGGCGCGTACGCGACTACGGCCCGCTTCTGGAC
>JAGOBQ010000559.1 GCA_017999215.1 Thermoanaerobaculia bacterium | reverse complement strand
CATTCTCGTTCCCATCGTTGCCCTCCTCGATCTGCACGCAGCAGCAAATCACGTGAGGCAACGACCTCGCCTGGGTAACGCTTTCAGTGAGGCGATGCGGGCGGTATTTCTAATTGACGCCGGACACTCGTCGATTTCGACGACGCCGACCGCTGCGCCGCGAGCCCGCACGCCACCCGTAGAGTGTAGAAGGTAGACCTGACCCCATTCGTGACTTCGGCACGACGACATCGCCTTCCTCCCCGATCGCAGTCGGCGCGTAGAGTGTAGAGGGTAGACCTGACCCCTATTTGTGAGGGCTCCGGTGGGCCGAGTCCCGGGGGTGGGTCCCGCGAGCCGACTCGAGCACGGCCGGGGACCCGCTCGCCCTCGCGAGGACCGGGCGGGGATCAGGACCGCGCGCGTGTCTGAGCGAAGCGAGTTCGCGCGGGCCCCCCGCCCGGCCGCAGCGGGGGCGAAAGCGGGTCGGCCGAGCGAGCCCGAGGTCGTGGGACCCACCCCCGGGGTGAGGCTCCCCTCTCTCGTGCCCCGGTGCCCCGGTGCCCCGGGGTTCTGTTACGCCCCGACGGCCTTGGCGACTGCGGAGCCGAGCTCGAGGAAGGCCTTCGTCGAGGCGGAATCGGGCTCGGCGGCGACGATCGGCATGCCGGCGTCGCCGGAGAGGGCGACGCGCGGGTCGAGCGGGACGCGGCCGAGGAACGGGACGTTCAGCTCCCGGGCCGTCCGCTCGCCGCCGCCCGTCTTGAAGATCGGCTCGACGTGGCCGCACTTCGGGCACTCGAAGCCGCTCATGTTCTCGATCAGGCCGAGGACGGGGACGTTCACCTTCTGGAACATCGCGAGCCCCTTGCGGGCGTCGATGAGGGCGACGTCCTGCGGGGTCGAGACGATGACGGCGCCCGAGAGGGCGACCTTCTGCGTCAGCGTCAGCTGCGCGTCGCCCGTTCCGGGCGGGAGGTCGACGATCAGGAAGTCCTGCTTCCCCCAGGCCACGTCGCCGAGGAACTGCTCGATCGCCTTGTAGATCATCGGCCCGCGCCAGATGACCGGCGTGTCGACGTCCATCAGGAAGCCGAGCGACATGACGCGGACGCCATACCGCTCGATCGGGACGATCTTCTCCTCGTCGTTCAGGAACGGCTTCTCGTCGATCCCCATCATCATCTGCTGCGACGGGCCGTACATGTCGCAGTCGAGGAGGCCGACGGTGTAGCCGAGCTGCCGGAGCGCGAGGGCGAGGTTCGCGGCGACGGTCGACTTGCCGACGCCCCCCTTCCCCGACGCGACGGCCACCGTGAAGCGCGTCCCGGGGAGGACGTCGGGGCGCGCCCCCTGCGCTCCCGCGAGGTTCACCGGCGCCTGCCCCGTCTCCACCTTGATCGTCACCGCCGTGACGCCCGGGAGCGCCCGGAGCGCCGCGTCGGCCTCCGTCCGGATCTGCTCCGCGATTTCCGCCGAGGCGGTCGTCATCGAGAGGCGGAACGAGACGTTCCCTCCGCCGACGGCGACGTCCTTCACGAAGCCGAAGGAGACGATGTCCCGGGAGAAGCCGGGGTACTTGACCTTCCGGAGCGCTTCGAGGACGGCGTCCTCGTTCAGGTTCGACACGGGATACCTCCGATCGTGGTCGCCGGCGCGCGTGGCAGGCGCTCGCGGCCCGTCGCCCGGCGCCGCGCGGCGGGCGGATCTTACTCTGCCGAATCGCCGAGCCGGAGGATCTCGGCCCGCACCCTCTCGACGTACTCCGTGCGCCGCGCGAACGTGTAGCCGTCCGAGGGGATCGGGTCGCCGACCCTCACCTCGATGCGGCCCCGGCGGACGAGGAGGCCGTCGGCGCCGAGGACGGCGCGGGCGCCGGAGATGCCGACCGGGACGATGGGGAGCCCCGTCCGCATCGCGAGGAGGAACCCCGCCTTCTTGAACGCGCCGAGCTTCCCGTTCCGCGAGCGGGTTCCCTCGGGGAAGACGAGGATCGAAGCCCCCTTCTTCAGGCGCTTCCCGATCTGGTCGAACGCCTCGCGCGCCTTCTCCTTGTTCTCCCGGTCGACGGGGATGAAGCCGGCGAGCCACATCGACCATCCGAGGAAGGGGATCCAGAAGAGCTGCTTCTTCGCCACGAAGCGGACGTCCCTCGCGAGCGCGACGAAGAGGACGACGATGTCGGCCGCCGAGGTGTGGTTCGCCATGAAGATCGCCTCGGGAACGGCGCGCGCCGCTGCGGACGTCTCCACCCTGACGTCGATCCCCGCCCCGGCGAGGAACGTCCGGGACCACCACCGGGCCCAGTACTGGTAGGTGCTCCCTCGGGGCGGAACCCAGGACGTGAGGATGGCGAGCGTGCCGAAGACCGGTGTCACGACCAGCCCGAAGAGCCAGACCCACGCCGTGTAGAGGAGCTGCATCGCGGCAGGAGTCTACCCGGCCGCCCGTACAATCGCCCGCGTGTCCGACCCGTCCGCGACCGAGACCCGGCGGTCTCCCTTCTGGACCCTCCCGCGGCTCCGCCGCTGGTTCCGGAAGGTCGTCTCCCACCTCGGGGGCCTCGGCCTCCTCGCGTGGTCGATCGTCCGCGAGGGGCGGAAGCGGTGGGAGGGAGGCGAGATCCTCCGGCAGATGGACGCCCTCGGCGTCCAGTCGATCTCGGTCGCGAACCTGACCTGCCTCTTCACCGGGATGGTCCTCGCCCTCCAGACGGCCCACTCGCTCGCCGAGTTCGGCGGGAAGCTCTTCGTCGGCCGCGCGGTCATCCTCTCGCTCGCCCGCGAGCTCGGCCCCGTCCTCACGGCCCTCATGCTCGCGGCCCGCTGCGGGGCCGGAATCACGGCCGAGCTCGGGACGATGGCCGTCACGGAGCAGGTCGACGCCCTCCGCGCCCTCGGCTCCTCCCCGATCCGCAAGCTCGTCCTCCCGCGCGTCGTCGCGCTCACGGTCATGCTCCCGGTCCTGACGCTCATCGCGATCTTCCACGGGATGCTCGGCGGGCTCGTCATCGCGGTCTTCGAGCTGAGGATCGGGGCGAGCTTCTATCTCTCGACGACGCTCCAGGCCCTCTCGTTCAACGACCTGATGCACGGCCTCTGCAAGACGCCGTTCTTCGGCCTCGAGATCGCCCTCATCGGCTGCTACAACGGCCTCTCAGCCACCGGCGGCGCCGACGGCGTCGGCCGCGCCACGACCGTGGCCGTCGTGGTCGCCTCGATCACGATCCTGATCACCGACTTCTTCCTCTCCAAGCTCTTCATCGCCCTGCCGATCGGATGAGCGACCCCGTCG
>JAGOBQ010000080.1 GCA_017999215.1 Thermoanaerobaculia bacterium | reverse complement strand
CCTCGCCCTCGAAGGAGGCGCCACGCCGCCGGCGCGGCTCGTCGACGGAGCGCGTGACCTCGCGAAGCGTTCTCCGGGGTCCATCGTTTCGGGCGTGGCCGCCCTCGCCGGGCTCGAGGCCGACGCAGCCGGGGGCCGGGTCAAGGAGGCGATCGCCTCCGCGAAGGGCTACCTCGAGGCGGCGAAGTCTCCGCTCCCGAAGGACGTCCTCCTCTTCACGCTCGCCCGCCTCTACGAGAAGGACGGGCAGGCCGCGGAGGCGCGGTCGAGCTACCAGCGCGTGGTGGCGGACTTCCCCGATTCCCCGCTCCGCTTCGAGGCCCAGCAGAAGGCCCAGTCCCTCTGATCCGGGCGGTCCGGGGCGGCCTCGGGCCGCCCCGGACCGTTCCGTGGATCCGGGAAGCGACGTTTCGGAGCGGCCGGGAGCCCCGGTCTCGGGGTATCCTTCCCGGATCGCGATTTCGATCCGCCACCAGGCGCCCGTCGCCGTCTCCGCGTTCCGGTTCGTCGCCGGAGCCGCGGGGGCTGCGAGGTGAGCCGCCGGCGGGCGCGGGGTCGCGGCAACGAACCCCACGAGCTCTGACAGAGCCCTCAGGAGGCCTCCTTGGACCGTTTCACCGGTTTCATCGGACTCGCCGTCATCCTCCTCGCCTGCTTCGCCCTCTCGCGGAACCGGAAGGCGATCCGCTGGTCGACGATCGTCTGGGGCGTCGTCCTTCAGTTCGCCCTCGGCTGGCTCGTCATCTCCTGGAAGGCCGGGGCCAACGCGCTCAAGTCTTTCTCCGACGGCATCACCGGGGCGATCGCGTACTCGGACGAGGGGGCCAAGTTCGTCTTCGGGTGGCTCGCCGACCCGGCGATCGGGGGAGCGATCTCGGGGAAGACGGGAATCGACTTCTCGCCGTTCCTCTTCGCGTTCAAGGTGATGCCGATCGTCATCTTCATCGCGTCGTTCTTCACGATCCTCTACTACCTGGGCGTGATGCAGCGGATCGTGCAGGTCTTCGCGGTCGTCATGACGAAGCTCCTCCGCATCTCCGGGGCGGAGTCGCTGGCCGTCTCGGCGAACATCTTCATCGGGCAGACGGAGGCGCCGATCATCATCGCGCCGTACATCCCGAAAATGACGAACTCCGAGCTCCTGACGATGATGACGGGCGGGATGGCGCACATCTCGGGCGCCGTGCTGCTCGCGTACGCGGCCATGGGGATCCCCGCGAGCTACCTCATCACCGCCTCGGTCATGGCCGCGCCGGCGACGATCGTCATCGCCAAGCTGCTGCGCCCCGAGGTCGACACGCCGGAGACCTCGGGCGCCGTGAAGGTGAAGATCGAGCACGAGCACGCGAACGTCATCGAGGCGGCCGCGGGCGGCGCCTCCCAGGGCGTCTCCCTCGCGATCAACATCGTCGGGATGCTGATCGCCTTCATCGCGCTCGTGTCGCTCTTCAACGGCCTCCTCGGCTGGGTCGGGACCTACATCGGCTTCCCGGCGCCGGGCCCGGGCGTCGATCCGGCCACGACCCTCTCGGTCCAGTGGCTCTTCTCGAAGCTCCTCTGGCCGCTCGCCTGGGTCATGGGCGTCCCCTCGGCCGACTGCTCGAAGGTCGCGAGGCTGATCGGCTTCAAGACCGTCATCAACGAGTTCGTGGCCTACGCGGAGATGACGAAGATCCCGCTCTCGGAGTGGACGGAGAAGGGGCGCCTCATCGCCTCCTTCGCGCTCTGCGGCTTCGCGAACTTCTCCTCGATCGGCATCCAGATCGGCGGCATCGGCGGCCTCGCCCCGTCCCGCAAGAGCGACATCGCCCGGCTCGGGCTCTGGGCGCTCCTCGGCGGCTCGCTCGCGACGTTCATGAGCGCGACGATCGCCGGCATCCTCCTCGGCTGACGGAAGGAGACGAGAGATGGACGCTCGCTTCACCAGGACCGTCGAGTTCCTCCGGGCGCGGATCCCCGTCCCGCCCGTCGTCGGCGTCATCCTCGGCTCGGGCCTCGGCGACTTCGCCGACTCGGTGCAGGACCGGGTCGAGATCCCGTACGCGCAGATCCCGGGCTTCCCGGCGTCGGCCGTCGTGGGCCACGCGGGGACGCTCGTCGCCGGGACGCTCGGAGGGGTCCCGATCGTCGTCCTCGCCGGCCGGATCCACTACTACGAGGGGCACCCGATGCCGCTCGTCGTCACGCCGGCCCGCGTCCTCGGCCTCCTCGGCTGCCGCGACGTCATCGTGACGAACGCGGCGGGAGGGATCGACACGCGCTTCTCCGCCGGCGACCTGATGCTCATCTCGGACCACATCAACCTCTTCGGGACGAACCCGCTGATCGGCCCGAACGAGGACTCGCTCGGGGCCCGCTTCCCCGACATGTCCGACGCCTACCGCTCCGACCTCCGGACGCTCGCGAGGGCCGTCGCGCGCAGGATCCGCGTGCCGCTCCGGGAGGGGGTCTACATCGGCGTCACCGGGCCGTCCTACGAGACGCCGGCCGAGATCCGCGCGTTCCGGGCGCTCGGCGCGAGCGCCGTCGGGATGTCGACCGTCCCCGAGGTCATCGCCCTCGGCCACATGGGGGTCGGCGTCGTCGGGATCTCGTGCATCACGAACATGGCGGCCGGCGTCCTGAAGCAGCCGCTCCGCCACGACGAGGTCCTCGAGACGACGAGGCGCGTGAAGGACCGCTTCGTGCGGCTCCTGTCGGCGCTCGTCGAGGCGATGGGGAAGGGACGCTCGTCCGACCGGCCCGTCGTCGAGCCGGCGCGGCGCGCGAAGCGCCCGGCGCGGAAGGCGGCCTCCGGGCCGCGCCGGGGCGCGAAGCCCGCGGTTCGGCGGGGGAGAGCGGCGCGATGACGGCGAATCCTCTCCCCTCGGCCGAGCGCGAGGCCCTCGTCGCGGCGGCCACGGCGGCGCGGGAGAACGCGGCCGCCCCCTACTCGAATTTCCACGTTGGAGCGGCGCTCCTGGCCGGGGACGGCCGGATCTTCGGCGGCTGCAACGTCGAGTCCGCGAGCTACGGCCTCACCTGCTGCGCGGAGAGGACGGCGGTCTTCAAGGCGATCTCCGAAGGCGTCCGCTCGTTCCGGGCCGTCGCCGTCGTGACGGGCGCCGACGAGCCGACCTCACCGTGCGGCGCCTGCCGGCAGGTCCTCTGGGACCAGTGCCGGGACATCTCGGTCGTCATGGCGACGACGGGCGGGAAGCTGGAGGAGACGACGCTCGCGGCGCTCCTGCCGAGGGCGTTCGAGCTGTGAGGGGCGCGACCGTGCGGACCGCGCTCGTGGCGGCGCTCCTCCTCGCCCTCCCCGCCGCGGGCGCTCCCGCTGCGAAGGCGGCCGCGAAGAAGGCCCCGTGCGACCTCGTCGTCGTCGCCGGCCACGCCCTCCCGATGGACGCGCCGTTCACCGTCCGCGGGGCGACGGCCGTCGCCGTCCGCGGCGGCGAGATCGTCGCCCTCGGCGACCCGGCGGCGATCGACGCCGCCTGGGCGCCGAAGCAGCGGATCGAGAGGGCGGACGCGGTCCTCCTCCCGGGCCTCGTGAACACCCACGGGCACGCCGCGATGAACCTCCTGCGCGGCATCTCGAACGACCAGCCGCTCATGGAGTGGCTCACGAAGTACATTTTCCCGGCCGAGGCGAAGAACGTGTCGCCGGAGTTCGTGACGGCCGGGACGGAGCTCGCCTGCCTCGAGATGATCCGGGGCGGGACGACGACGTTCACCGACATGTACTACTACGAGTCCGACGTGGCGGCCGCGGTGGACCGCGCCGGCCTCCGCGCCGTCCTCGGCGAGACCTGGATCGACTTCCCGGCCCCCGGGCACGCGAACCTCGAGGAGACGAAGACGGTCTCGCGGGCGTTCCTCGAGCGGTGGAAGGGGCACCCGCGGATCACCGCGGCGATCGCGCCGCACGCCCCCTACACGTGCAGCCGGGAGACGCTCCTTGCCGCGAAGGCCCTCGCCGAGGAATACGGCGCGCCCCTGCTGACGCACGTCTCGGAGACGTGGGACGAGCAGACGCAGATCCGCGAGCGGTACGGGAAGAGCCCGACGGCCTGGCTCGACGAGATCGGCTTCCTGGGGCCGCGCCTCCTCGTCGCGCACGGCGTCTGGCTCTCGGCCGAGGACCTGAAGACCCTCGCCGCGCGCGGCGTCAGCCTCTCGCACAACCCGGAGTCGAACATGAAGCTCGGCTCGGGAATCGCCCCGGTCGCGGCGGCCCGGAAGGCGGGCGTCGTCGTCGGGCTCGGGACCGACGGCTCGGCCGGCTCGAACAACGACCTCGACATGTTCGACGTCCTGGACTTCGCGGGGAAGCTCGCGAAGGTCGCGGCCCTCGACCCGACGCCGCTCACGGCGCCGGAGCTCCTCCGGATGGCGACGATCGACGGCGCGAAGGCGCTCGGCCTCGACCGCCTCGTCGGCTCGCTGGAGCCGGGGAAGAGAGCCGACCTGATCGTCGTGGACCTCGGGAAGGCCCACGTGCAGCCCGTTTTCGACCTTCCCTCCACGGTCGTCTACGCTTCGCGCGCGGGCGACGTCTCGCTCACCGTCGTCGACGGGAAGGTCCTCTGGGACGGGAAGCGGGTCGCGACGCTCGACGAGGCGAAGGTCCTCGCGGCGGCGCGGCAGTGGCGGGTGAAGGTCCTGAAGTCGCTCGAGGGGAGCGCGGAGAAGAAATGAGCCTCATCGTTCGGACCATCGTCAAGAAGCGCGACGGCGGCGAGCTGTCGGAAGGGGAGATCCGGGACTTCGTCGCCGGCGTCACGGACCGGACCGTCACGGACGAGCAGGCGGCGGCGCTCCTGATGGCCATCTGCTGCCGCGGGATGACGACCGCCGAGACGGCGGCCCTCACGTTCGCCATGATGAACTCGGGCGAGACGTGGGACCTGTCGCCCCACGGCTTCGTCGCCGACAAGCACTCGACGGGCGGCGTCGGCGACAAGTCGACGCTCGTCCTCGCGCCGCTCCTCGCCGCCTGCGGCGTGAAGACCGGGATGATGTCGGGGCGCGGACTCGGCCACACCGGCGGCACGCTCGACAAGCTCGAGGCGATTCCCGGCTTCGTGACCGGGCAGTCCAAGGAGGCGTTCGACCGCCTCGTGGAGACGGTCGGCTGCGCGCTCATCGCCGCGACGGACACGGTCGCTCCGGCCGACCGCCGACTCTACGCGCTCCGCGACGTGACGGGGACCGTCGAGTCGATCCCGCTCATCACGGCGTCCATCCTCTCGAAGAAGCTCGCGACGGGCGCCCACGCCGTCGTCTTCGACGTGAAGACGGGGAACGGCGCCTTCATGCAGAAGCCGGAGGACGCGCACACGCTGGGCCGCGCGCTCGTCGACACGACCCGCGCGACGGGCCGGAAGGCGAGCGGGTACGTCACGGCGATGGACCGCCCCGTCGGCGTCGCCGTCGGGAACGCGAACGAGGTCGAGGAGTCGATCCGGCTCCTCCGGGGAGACGGGCCGGCCGACCTGCGCGAGAACGTCCTCCTCCTCGGGGCCGACCTGATGGTGGCGTCGGGCGTTGCCGAGTCGGAGAAGGAGGCCCGCCGGCGCCTGAACGCCGCGCTCCAGGACGGGACGGCCCTCGAGACGTTCGCCCGCGTCATCTCCGAGCAGGGAGGGAACCCGGCCGTCTGCGACGACCTCGCTCTGCTGCCGCAGCCCGTCGCGAAGCACGAGGTGAAGGCCTCCGCCGCCGGGACGATCCGGCGCGTCGCGACGCGCGAGCTCGGTCTCCTCTCGATCGAGATCGGCTGCGGACGCGCGCGGAAGGACGACGTCGTCGACCCCGCCTCCGGCTACCGCGTCCTCCGGAAGACCGGGGAGGTCGTCACGGCGGGGGATCCGCTCCTCGTCGTCGAGCTCGGACCCCGGACGCAGCTCCCGAAGGGCTATCTCGAGCGCGTCGCGGCCTGCTTCGAGATCGGGGAGGCCGTCGGGGCCGAGCCGCCCCTGCCGTTCGTGGTCGAGAAGCTCTGACCCCGGGGGGGAAGCCGGCGTCTCCGACTCGTTCGGGGACGCCGGCGCCCCGGGCCGTCAGCCGGCCGACGGCACCCGGTACACGCCGGGGTGGGTGTCGCCTCTTCGGATCTGCTGCTCGTCGACGCTTCCGGAGCGCGCCTCGCAGAAATGCCGGAGGATCGTCATGACGTTCGGCTGGCGCTCGGCGATCGACTCCAGGGCCGTCCGGTCGAGAGCCAGGAGCTCGCACGGCGTGGCGGCGGTGATCGTCGCGCTGCGAGGCTTCCCCGTGAGGATGGAGACCTCGCCGAAGAAGGCCCCCTCGTACATCTCCCGGACCTTGTGGTAGTGACCGTCCGGGTCCTTCACGAACGCCTTGACCGTTCCGGTCGTCAGGACGAAGAGCGAGTCTCCGGGCGCCCCCTCGGCGACGATGACGTCGCCCGCCTCGTAGGTCAGGAGCTCGAGTCCCTTGATCACCTCGACCAGCTCGTCGGCCGAGAAGTCGCTGAAGAGGGGGCTCGCCACCATCCCCTGCGCGGCGGCCTCGTCCACGGGGTGGAGGCTCCGGGGCGCCGTCTCGGACGCGTCCGCGACCGGAGCCTCCTCCTCGGCCGCGAAGTCGAGGACGAACGGCTCGGCGGCTGGCGGCTTCGCGGACGGCGGCTCCGGCGACGGCGTCGGAGCCGTCTCCAGCTCGACGCGCCGGCGCATGGCGCCCGCGCGGACCCGGAGCGCGAGCGTCGACTCGTCGTCCTTCTGGCGCAGGAGGCGAGCGAGCTTCTCCTCGACCTTCGTGAGCGTCGGGTCGATCCGCTGGACCTTCTTCAGGACGGCGATCGCCTTGCCGACGAATCCGGAGGTCGCGTAGTCGTCGGCGAGCTTCCAGAGGAGGTCGACCGCCTCGTAGGTCTTGCCGTCCAGCGCGAGGACGTCTCCGAGCTGCTGCTTCAGGGAGGCGTTCGAGGGGTCCTTGGCGAGCAGGCCCCGGAGGACCTTCGCCGCGCGGCCGAAGTTGCGCTTCGCGATCAACTCGGCGACGTCGTCAGAGCCGGAGAGCCACGAAAACGCCATTCAGAATCTGCTCCCGCGCGACGGTAGGGCAGGCTTCCGGCTGCTGTCAAGGCGGCAGAGAGCTACACTCCTCTCGAAGCCGATGGCGAAGATCCTGGTCGTCGACGACGACGAGATGAACCGAGACATGCTCTCGCGACGCCTCCTCCGGAAGGGGTACGAGGTGGCGCTCGCCGTGAACGGGGCCGAGGCGATCGAGAAGGCCCGCTCCGAGAAGCCCGAGCTGATCCTGATGGACCTCTCGATGCCGGTCCTCGACGGCTACGAAGCGACCCGAAGGCTGAAGGCGGAAGAGGCCACTTCGCGCATCCCGATCATCGGTCTGTCGGCGCACGCGATGGTCGGAGACCGCGAGAAGGCGCTCTCGGCGGGCTGCGACGACTACGACACGAAGCCGGTGGAGCTGCCGCGGCTCCTCGGGAAGGTCGAGACGTTCCTCGGGGCGGGCTGAGGATTCTCAGCGGCTCCCGGAGAGGACCGTCTCGAGGAAGGAACGGATCTCCGGCGGAACCGACGTGAACCGGAGCCCGAATCCCTTCGTCCCGGCCCTGGGCGTGAAGACCTTTCCGTAGAGCTCCCCCGGGATCGTCCGTCCGTCGTTCCCGACGAACCGGAGGCGGAGGTTGCGGAACGCTTCGGGGCGCTCGCGCGTCTCGACCTCCGCCTCCTTCATCGACAGGCGCACGAGGAGCCCTTCGGACTCGGGGCCGTCCACCCTCTTTCCGGAGATCGTGGCGAACCGGACGGCGAGCGGTCCGCGGAGGGCGTGGAGGGGCTCGTCCCGGGCCGGGAGGAAGAGATCGAAGCCCCCGGCCACGCCCCGGACGTCCCAGGCGGAGACCGGGTTCTCGAAGCCCTTCATCTGGACGACGACCTCGCTCCCGACCGAAAGCTGGCCCCCGCCCTCTCGCCGGGTCCGGTCGCTGACGAGGATCTGCCCGCCGACGGTGTACGACTCGATGCGCGCGGTCAGGTTCACGGGGCTCCCGACGACGCCGTACTTCGCCCGCTTGTCCGAGCCGATGTTCCCGACGACGACCTCGCCGGTGTGGATCGCGATCCCCATCTCGACGGACGGGAGCCCCTCGCGCCGGTTGAACTCGTTCACGCGCTCCATCGCCTTCTGCATCTCGACGGCGCACGCCACGGCGCGGAGGGCGTCGTCCTCCCGCTGGACGGGGGCGCCGAAGATCGCCAGGATCGCGTCCCCGATGAACTCGTCGATCGTCCCCTGGAACGACAGGAGGAGGTCGGCCATCGTCCCGAGGTAGTTGTTCAGGAGCTTGACGACCCTGTCGGGGGGAATGCGGTCCGCGACCTGGGTGAAGCCGCGGAGGTCCGACATCAGGAGCGTGACCTTCCGCGTCTCTCCACCGAGCTTCAGCCCCTCGGGCGTCTGGAGGAGCCTCTCGACGACCTCGTTCGAGAGGTAGCGGCCGAACGTCTCGAAGATGAAGCGGTTGCGCACCTCGAGGTCCTGCGCGAGCGTTCCGATCCGGGCCTTCGCCCGGGCGAGGGAGAGCTGCGTGCCGACGCGGGCGAGGACGACGGGGAAGTCGAGCGGCTTCGTCACGTAGTCGTTCGCGCCGAGGCGGAGCGCGGTCACGACGTCGTTCGAGTCGTCGCGGGCCGTGGCCATGATGACGGGGAGGTCTGCCGCGTCGTGGCGTCCCCGCAGGTCCCGCAGCACCTCGAGGCCGCTCATGCCGGGCATGACGACGTCGAGGAGGACGAGGTCGAACGGGACCTCCTCGAGGAGCCGGAGGGCCTCCGGGCCGTTCTCCGCGACCGCGATCGTGAAACCGTGCGCCCGGAGGCGCCGGGAGAGCATGTCGCGGTTCTCCGCGTTGTCGTCGACGACGAGGAGATGCGCCGGCTCGACTCTCTCGCCGACCGGGAGCTCGACGTCGGCGCGCCGGATCGGCCCGGTCAGGGCGGGAGCCTCTTCCGGCGGCACGCGGGCGGCGTCGGGGTCGGGAAGGAGCTCCGGCTGCGCGGGCGCGGGCTCGGCCGCCGCGGGGAGGAGCCTCTCCTGGAGCGTGTCGACCATCTCCAGGAGACGGCGCGCGGCGTCCTGGATCTTCCCCAGGTCGGCAGCGCATCCCGTCTGGCCGGTGGCGATGGCGTCCTCCTCCACCATCTCGGCGTAGCCGAGGATCTGGTGGATCGGGGTCCGCATGTCGTGCCGGAGCTTCGAGAGGAGCTGGGGCGGTACGACCCGGTTCCCCGAGGCGAGCCGCGGCGCCTCCTCCGCCTCCGCGAACGCCTTCTCGAGCAGGTCCTCGTCCGCCATCGAGCGCCGAGTGTAGCGCCGCCCGACGGGCCGCCGGGAAGCGGGGCGATATACTTTGCCCCTCGGGATGCGAGGAGCCGGGAGCGCCGTGAACGAGCTTTACCAGGAGCTGCTGCCGCTCGGACGGGAGGGCGTCGTCCCCGCCGGGGACGAGCTCTGGCAGGAAGGGGCGAAAGGCGACAACGTCGTGCTCCTCGTCGAGGGGACGTTCGAGGTCCTCCAGTCCTCTCCCTCCGGCGAGCCGATCGTCCTGCGCCTCGCGCGGACCGGAGACGTCCTCGGCGAGATGGCCTGCCTCGATGGCGGCGCCCGCTCGGCCGGTCTGCGGGCCGCGACGGACTGCCGCATCCGGACGATCCCGGCGGAGGAGTTCCGGGACTTCATCCGCCTCCGGCCGCACCTGATGGAGGAGCTCTTCCGGATCGAGTCGCAGAGGATCCGGAGCCTCTCCCGGATGGTCTCGCAGAGCCAGCACCGCGCCATCACGGACCGGCTCACCTCGCTCTACAACTACGGCTTCTTCATCGAGCGCCTCGACCTCGAGCTCGAGCGCGCCGTCCAGATGCGCGACGCCGTCAGCGTCGTCCTCTTCGACATCGACCATTTCAAGGCCTACAACGACGCGCACGGCCACCCGGCGGGGAACGTCGTCCTCGTGCAGGTCTCCGACCTCCTGCGCCGGACGGCGCGACGAGGCGACATCGTCGCCCGGTTCGGAGGCGAGGAGTTCGTGATCCTCCTCTACGGCGCTTCGAAGCGCGAGGCGCTCCAGGTGGCGGAGGCCGCCCGCGCGCGGGTCGAGGCGACGGCGTTCGCGGGGGGGGAGACCCAGCCCCTTGGCCGCGTGACGATCAGCGGCGGGGTCGCGTGCTTCCCCTCGGACGCGCGCAGCGCGACCGATCTCCTGAAGGCGGCCGACGTCCGGCTCTACAAGGCGAAGGGCGCCGGCCGGAACCGCGTCGAGGCGGGCGGCGACACGCCGTAGCGGGGCCGCGGCACCCTCCGCGGCGCTCTCGAAACGGAGGCAGGACGCGGAGGTTATCCTCCGCCCGTGCTCTACCGGCTCGAGCGCGTCCACAAGTCCTTCGGCACGAAAGACGTCCTCGTCGGCGCGACGTGGCAGCACGACCCGCAGCGGGTCGTCGGCCTCGTCGGGCGAAACGGCGCCGGGAAGTCGACCCTCCTCCGGATCGTCCAGGGCCAGGTCGAACCCGACGCGGGACGGGTCCTCCTCGCGGGCGGGACGACGTTCGCGTCCCTCGAGCAGGCCGTGGAGCCGGAGGGGGACGAGCCGCTTCGGGACTTCGTCGCCCGCGCGCAGGAAGGGCTGCGGGGGCTCGAATCGGAGATGCGCCGCCTCGAGGAGGCGATCGCGGCGGCGTCGGCCTCCGGGGCCGGCGAGGCCGTCGAGCCGCTCCTGGCCGAGCACGACGCGGTCCGCGAGCGCTTCGAGCGGAACGGCGGCTACGAGGCCGACGCGCGCGTCGAGCGCGTCCTCCTCGGGGTCGGCCTCCCGCGGGAGACGTGGAGCCGGCCCGTCGGGGAGCTCTCCGGGGGCCAGAAGCACCGGGCGCAGATCGCGCGCCTCCTCCTCGGCGAGGCCTCCGTCCTCCTGCTCGACGAGCCGACGAACCACCTCGACCTCGCCGGCCTGGAGTTCCTCGAGACGTGGCTCGTCGAACGGAAGGCCGCCGCCGCGCAGGCGGCCCTCGTCGTCTCCCACGACCGCCGCTTCCTGAACGCGGTCGCCGACCGGATCGTCGAGGTGTCGAGCGGCCTCCTCGAGGAATACCCGGGCGACTACGAGGCGTACCGCAGGCTGAAGGCGGAGCGGGACCGGGTCCGCGCGAAGGCCGCCGAGGAGCAGCGGAAGCTCGTCGAGCGGACCGAGGACTTCATCCGCCGGAACATCGCGGGGCAGAAGACGAAGCAGGCCCAGGCGCGGCGGAAGATGCTCGCGAAGCTCGAGCGCGTGGAGGCGCCCCGCGAGGACGCGAACGAGGTGACGTTCCGGTTCGAGGAGGCGCGAGCCTCGGGAGACCGCGTCCTCGAGCTGAAGGGGCTCGTCCCCGGCTACCCCGAGACGGGCCCGCTCCTCTCTCCCGTCTCGTTCCTCCTTCGGCGCGGGGAGCGGATCGCCCTCTGGGGGCCGAACGGCTGCGGCAAGACGACGCTCCTGAAGACGATCGCGCGCCTCCTCCCGCCGCTCTCGGGAAGCGCCGTTCCGGGGACCGGGGTGATCGTCGGCTACTACGACCAGGAGATGCGCGACCTCCCCTCCTCGTGGACGGTCCTCGACGTCGTCCGCGAGCTCGACCCGACGCTCCTCGACGGCGAGGCGCGCGACTTCCTCGCGCTCTTCGAC
>JAGOBQ010000079.1 GCA_017999215.1 Thermoanaerobaculia bacterium | reverse complement strand
TCGCGGGAGGCCGCTTCGAGCGCCCGGCGGTGCTCGGCGTGGAGCTCCTCGACCACGAACGTGACGTCGGTGCGCGGGAGTCGGAGCGAAGCATCGGCCGCGTAGCGGCGCCAGCGGAGGAGGCGCGCGACGTGCCAGAGGACGAGGCCGGCCGGCGGAGCCCAGTCCGCGAGCTCTCCGAGGAGACCGGCGGGGAAGGCGTCGACGACGAGGCGCGTCGCGCGCGTCTCCGCGAGCGTCTCCTCGAGGAGCCTCCGCAGGCCGGCTCGGTCGCCGTCGAGCGAAGCGGGGACGCGCGCGACGGGAAGCCCGCCCGTCACGCGACGGTCCTCGGCGAAGCGCGAGGAGGTGAAGAGGGTCGCCTCCGCGTCGAGGCCGAGCGTGTGGAGGAAGGCTCGAGCCCTCACGAGGTGCCCGAGCCCGCCCCCCAGCGCGTAGTAGAGGATCACGCGGGCCTCAGCGGCGGCGCGCGAGGATCTCCGCCATCAGGATCGCCCGGTGCTCCTCGGGGATCCTCTCGAGGACGAGGACGCCGAAGGAGGCGGAGCGTCGCCGCGGGGATTCCGTGACCCACAGCTCGGCGCCGTCGGCTCCCTTCACCTTCGTCTTGTCGGGGCCGAAGCGGACCTCGGCGAGCTCCTTCTCGGAGGCGTCGACGACCTTCGCCTTGTCGGGGTACTTCGTCTTGATCGAGTACGGGTTCGCGTTCTCCTCGTTGTCGCTCACCTTGATCTTGTCCTCGGCGAGCTTCACCTTCCAGAGGAGCTTCCCGTCGGTCGTCCGGAGCTTGAAGCCGGCGTCTCCCGGCTTCACCTCGCAGATCGCCGGCCCGCCGGCGCCGCGCCGGTACTTCCGCTTCTCTCCGGCCGGCTCCCCGATCAGCCGGACGCCGCCAGGGAGGACGATCTCGATCGCGTTCCCCTTCTCGACGACGGTGAAGCTCTTCGAGCCTCCGGCCGATCGGACGACGACGGTGCTCACGGCGTCGGTCGCCGGCGTCACGGCCCCGGCCGGGAAGGAGGCGGCGAGGAGGGCGAGGGGGAGGAGGCGGGCGAGAGGACTCTTCATGGCTCAGCTCTCCGTGAGGACGTGGGTGGGCGCCGGGCGCGGGACGCGCGCGGCGGCGTCGGCGAGGAGCGCGCGGTAGCGCGCCGCCTCCTGGTCGTGGCGGAAGTCGCGGAGGATCGTGGCGCGGAGGCGCTCGCCCGAGCTCCGGAGCGTCTCCGGCGGGAGCGTCGCGAACTCTGCGAGGGCGCGGCGGCACTCGTGGTGGTCGCCGGGCGGGAAGTTGAGCCCGCTCCCGGCGTCCGCGAGGAGGTCGGCCATCCCGCCCGCCGTGGAGGCGACGGCGGGGAGTCCGAGCGCCCCGGCTTCGAGGAGGACGTTCGGGAGGCCGTCGTAGAGCGACGGCACGACGACGGCGTCGCACGCGGCGTAGAACGGGAGGAGCTCGAACCGGTCGACGAACGGGACGTGCGTGAACGGGACCGACGACTCGATCGAGGAGAGGTGCGCGAGCATCTCCGGCTCGGCCTCGCCGACGACGAGGAGGTGGAGCCTCCCCTCCACGCCCGCGCGCCGGAGCGCGTCGAGGAGGAAGGCGCCCCCCTTCTTTCGCTTCAGGTGCCCGAACATCCCGAGGACGCGCCGGCCCTCGCCGACGTGCTCGGCCTTCCATCGCGCGGCACGCTCGAGGTCGTGCGGCGCGAGCGCCCACTCCGCGGGGTCGATGCCGTTCGGAACGTACCGGACGTCCGCAGCGGGGAAGAGCGCGGAGACCTTCCGCTGGTGGTCGCGAGAGACGGTGGCGACGGCCGCCGAGCGCCCGAGCGCGTCGCGGAGCGCCCAGCCCCGCCGGAGCGAGAAGAGGCCGGTGTCGAAGTCGTTCCCGCGGAGGAGCGTGACGAGCGGGACGCCGAGCCAGGCCGCGAAGGCGGGCGCCGCGAGGACGGGCGCCGCCCCGCCGAACGCGACGACGTGGCTCGGCCGCGCGGGGAGGCGCGCGACCTCGTTCCAGAGGAGCTGGATCGCGTGGGCCGGGTCCTCGTCGGCGGGGGCGGAGAGGAGGAGGCCCCGCTCCTGCCGCTCCACGCGGGGCCGGTGGTCGCGCCGCCCGACGTGCGCGACGTCGACGTCGAAGCCCGAGGCCCGGAGCGACCGGACGATCCGGTCGCACGACTGCGCCATCCCGCCGCGGTCGGGAGGGTAGTTCTCCGCGACGACGAGCGGCCGCACGCTCAGCTGTCCCCGAACCCGGCGCCGCCGTCGTCGACCTCGGCCTCGCCCCCGCCGTCGTCGTCGAACGAGCGGGCGTCGTAGCTGTCGTAGTAGCGGCTGTGGTGGGAGCCGGTGTAGACGGGGCCGTAGCCCGAGGACCAGAAGCGGTGGCGCGCGCCGTAGGTCCACTCGTCGTCGAGCGCCTCCTCCCCGGTCGCCGCCTGCCCCTCCCGCGGCTGCTGCTCCGCGCGGGCGTGGCAGTCGAGGCACTGCGTGAAGCCGCTCGCCGGGGAGAGGTGCCGCGTGCAGGCCGTCCGGCCGCACTCCGAGCAGGCGCCCGCGGGCGCTCCGTCGCAGTCCCGGAGCGTGAAGAACCCGCCCTTGCACTCGCAGCCGCTCACGACGCGCTCCCCGCCGCGTCCGCGGGGCGGACGCGCCTGTAGGCTTCGGCGATCGCGTCGAAGACCGCCCGAGGGTCGATCGGGTCGAGCGACTTCGTCTTCACCCTCTTCTCGACGTGGAGCGAGGTCCGCTTCTCGCCGTCCTTCACCTTCACCTTCTCCCCCTCGGCGGCCGGCATCGCCGCCACCGCGTACTCCCTCTTCGGCAGCGCCACGTCGACGGCGATCGTCGTCACCTTCCGGTGCTTCGTCTTCGTCTTGATCTTCCCGCGCGCCGTCCGCTTCGTCCTCTCGCTCGCGACGACGTCGTCGGTGATCGTCCACTGGAGGAGGCTCCCGTCGGCGAGGCGCGCCCCGCCGCCGAACCACGGGTCGACGTACGTCGTGTCGACGACCTTCCGGTAGCCGGGGACGTCGTACGGCTTCCCGGTGCCGACCTTCTTCCCCTTCGCCGTCGGGAGCGAGAGGTCGAGCCGCACGTTCATCGTGGCGCCCGGCTCCATGTCCTCGCGGAGGACGGCGAAGAGCGGCATGGCGACCTGCCGGAAGTTGTTCGAGAGGTCGAGCTTCTTCATCTTCAGCACGGTGACGAGGAGCGCGATCCCCCCGCCGAGCGCCGCGAGCGGGAGCGGCAGGAGGTAGACGGAGACGTTCGCGGAGACGATCAGGAGGACGAACGCGAGGACGAAGAGGGCCCCCGTCGTGCAGCCCATCGGCGTCCGCGCCTTGTCGCTCAGCCGGTCGTACACGGCGATCGGCGCCAGGAGCGCGACGAGCGCGCCGGGCTCGTACTCGCCGGCGAGCTGCTTCGTCTCCAGCAGTGCCTTCTGCTCAGGCGACAGCGACCTTCGTGCCTTCAGCGCTTCGAACATCCGGTTCCTCCTCGGTCGTGCGGCGGGCGGAAGAGGCCGCCGCGGGGGGGCGCAGCGAGCGGTAGACGTCCTTCAGGAGCGCGACGGAGCGGTCCCACCCGAAGTCCCGCGCCGCGCGGGCGCGGGCCGCCTCCGCCATTCGCTCCCTCTCTTCGGGGAGGTGGAGGAGGAGGCGGATCGCCCGCGCGAGGTCGGCGGGCCGGTCGGGAGGGACGAGCCGCCCCTCGACGCCGTCCGTCACGATCTCGCGGACCGGCGGGAGGTCCGACGCGACGACGGGGACGCCGGCCGCGAGCGATTCGAGGACCTTCAGCGGCGCGCACCCCTGGACGACGTTCCGCTCCGTGGCCCGGAGCGGCGCGACGGAGAGGACGGCGTTCGCGAGCCACGGCTCGAGCTCGGCCGTGGGGAGCTCCCAGCGCCAGAGGACCCGCGCTCCGAGGCCGACCTTCTCCGCGAGCTTCTCGGCGGCGCGGGCCGGCCGCGACCGCGCCGAGCCGCAGACGACGAGGCGAAGCGCGGAGAGGTCGGCGAGCCGCGCGAAGGCGCGGAGGAGCGTGTCGACACCCTGCCACGGCTGGAGCGCGCCGAAGTAGATCAGGTACTCGTCGGGCGCCTCGAACGGCCGCGGCCGGGGCGGGATCGGGTCGGCCCCGTTCGGCACGACGGCGACCTTCGCCGCCGGGACCCCCTGCGCCACGAGGAAGTCGCGCGTCGTCCTCGACGGCGTGACGACGCGGTCGGCGGCGTCGAGGCAGAAGCGCTCGGCGGCGCGGAGCTTCTCGAGCGTCCGAGGCGCGATCGAAGGGTAGGCGTACGGCAGCTCGACGGAGGGGAGCGCGTTCACCTCGAAGACGGTCGCGTACCGTCGCTCCCGCTCGAGGATCGGGACGCCGGCCCACGGGTCCCGGAAGTGGCAGACCTCGAGAGCGCCGCCCGACTCGTCGAGGAGGCGCGAGAGGTGTGCGCCGAACGCGACGGCCCGTTCGAGGAAGTTCTCCACCGGGGCGGAGAAGCGGACGATCTCGACGTCGCCCTCGAGCTGGTGCGCGGGCAGGCGTTCGTCGCCGAGGACGTAGAGGAGGCCGCCGCCGTGCTCCGCGAAGAGCGCGGGGGCGAAGCGGGCGATGTGCGTCGATGCCCCCTTCCGCGTCGGAAAGCGGTCGAACGCCGCGTAGAGAGCGCGCGGGCCTCGAAGGAGCTTCATCGGAATGTGGTGCGGAGAATAGGGACCCTCGAGGCCTTCGCGCAAGAAGTCGACGCCCGGCGTGGCGCTCCCGCTCCCGGACAGGGTCTCTCGCGCGGGGGCGAGGGGCCCTGTCCGGGGGGGCGGGCGGGCTAGAACGAGCCCGAGAGAGAGAGGATCGCGCCGCGCCCCGGCGCGAGGACGTTGTTCTCGTCGGCCGAGTCGGCGTAGCGCGCGTCGAGGACGTTCCGGCCCGAGACGGTGATCGCCAGGAGGTCGGAGAGGCGATAGCCGGCGGCGAGGTCGAGCCGGGCGTGGCCGGCCACGACGACCTCGCTCGCGCCGGGCCGCTCGTCGCGCGCCATCGCGATGAGCCGCGCGCGCCAGAAGAAGCCGCCGAACGGCTCGTGGTCGACGATCAGCTGCGCCGTCGGCGGGAGGACGTCGGCGGCCCAGGTGTCGTCGTCGAGGATGCGTCCCTGGGAGAGCGAGCCGAGGAGCCGGACGACGAGGCGGGGCGTGATCCTCACGTCGGCCTCGAGCTCCGCTCCCGCGATCTCGGTCTCGCCGCGGTTCCGGAAGTTGTAGTCGGAGCCGGCACGATAGCGCTCCACGAGGTCGGCGATCCGGTAGACGTAGCCGGAGACGCCGAAGCCGAAGATGCCCTTGCGTCCCCGAAGCGACAGGTCGAGCTGGTTCGAGGTCTCGGCGGAGAGGTCGGGGTTGCCGACGACGAAACCGCGTCCGGAGACGCCGCGGAAGTAGCGGTCGGAGAGCGTCGGGTCGCGGAAGCCGCGGGCGTACTGCGCGGAGAGCTTCCATTCGGGGGCGAGAGTGAACGTGAGCGCCGCGAATCCGGAGAGCGCCTCGTCGGAGGTCGAGCGGTCGCCGAAGTACCCGCCGGTGTTCTCCGACTTCACGTGGTCGCCGCGGAGGCCGGCCGTCAGCATCAGGCGGTCCCCCGCCAGCGGGAGGTCCCCTTCCACGAAGGCGCCGTAGTCGGTGCGGGAGGCGTCGTCGACGGCGATCTCGAACGTCGAGCTCGTCGGATTCCCGCCGACGTCGTAGTTGTTCGTCACGTTCCGGGCCTCGAGGCCCGTCCGGCCGTTCACGTCGACGCCGACGCGGAGCCCCACGGGCCCGAGCGAGCGTCGGCCGAGGAGGCGCACGGAGAAGTCGTCGGCGTCGACCTCGGAGAGGGAGTCGCGAAGCGTCGTCGTCTCGTTCGGCCGACGCTGGCGGTTCGTCGAGATTCCGTAGGAGCCGTAGAACGCGCGGAGCTCGAGCGAGGAGAAGCCGGCGACGTCGGGAGCGTCGAGGCCGAGCGAGAAGCGGCGCGAGTCCTCCCACGGGTAGAACGTCCGCGTCGTCGGGAGGTCGGCCTGCGGCTTGCCCATGTCGCGGACCTCGTCCAGCTGGAAACCGGCGAAGAGGCGCAGCCTGCCGAGCGGGATGGCGCCGCGGATGAGGAAGCCGCGGTCCCTCACGGCGGAGTTGTCCTGCTCTCCGACGGGCGACTCGTAGTCGCCCACGCTCCGCTGGTAGAGGTTGACGAGGAAGGCCGCCGGGCCGACGGGGACGTTCAGGCCGACCCCGGCGGACGCCTCCGGGCTCCCGCCGACGCCGCCGCTGACCTGATAGCGGACGCCGAAGGCGCCCGGCTCGGGGAGCGGGGTCCGGGCATGGACGATCCCGCCGAGGGCATCGGAGCCGTAGGCGACGGAGCCGGGGCCGCGGACGACCTCGACCGACTCGAGGGCGAACGGGTTGAGGAACGAAGCCGAGGCGCCGGCGCGCCTCTCGGCGGAGACGCGCCCGTCGTCGACCATCACGAGCGTCCGACCGCGGGCGAGGCCCCGGATGACCGGCACGGCGCTCGTCGATTCGTCGCTCTTCGAGATGCCGGGGAGCGTCTCGATGGCCTCCACGAGGCGGTTCGGCTGGCGTTCCGCGAGCTCCCGCTTCGAGACGAGCGAGACCGGGTTCGCGGGAGGGGCGAGGAGCGAGGCGGTGGCGCCCGCGGAGACGAGAATCTCGGTGCTGCGGGCCGCGGGGAGGACGAGGTCGCGGACCTCGTCCGCGCCGCTCCGCGTCACGACGCGAACGATCCCGAGCCAGGCGCCGGTCGGCGAGAAGACGCCGACCTCGAACGGCAGGGCGGGCTCGGCCTCGAGCGTCAGCTCGCCCTGCGGACCGGCGGCGACGGAGCCGGCGCGGCCGAGGATCGAGACGCGAGCGCCCGGGACGGCGCGGCCCTTCTCGTCGACGACGCGATAGCGCGCCGCCTCGAGGACGGGAGAGAGAAGGAGCGTGAGGAGCGGGAGCGCGGTGAGAAGCAACGCACGGGCAGACCGGGACGAGCCGGTCTCACGGGGGCAACGGCAGGGCATTCGACGATCCTTTCCTTCGAATCGAGCGCGGGAGGGGAGGGCAGCCGCAGGCCGGGACGGTGTCCCGTCACCGACGCGACGAGCGACGGACGGGACGGAACGCTCCGATTGCGCAGGCTCTTCCCGGACTCAATTCCGAAGCGGGACCGGCGCCCCGGGGAAGGCGCGCTCTCGATACCCCCGTTCGTGCCCGGTCCGGGTCCGTGCCCGGGCGTCGACGTCGCGGCGCACCGAGGACTCCGAAGACGGAATGTCTTCGGAGCGGCTCTCCGAGAGCGCGGGCGACGACGGTGTGGCGGCAGAGAACTCGGAGGAAAAGGGGCGATGAAGGCCCGGTGTCGGACCTTCCGGGACCCGTCCGACCGGTTCCGACCACCACTCCATCTCCTCGCCCTCGCTCGGATGGGTGTGCGGAACGCGGATGGGGAGGGGGCCCGCGGCGTACGACGGCGCGATCGGGAACCACTCCGTCGCGTCGATCGTCCGCTCCCTGTGGATTCCGTCCTCCTCGACCCGGCCTGCGCGAAGGACGAACCGAGCCCGGCCGGCGAGCGCCGGCACCTGCACGACGAAACGGGGGTTCTCGTCGTGGCACTCCGGCGTGAGGCGGATGCGGGGTCCCCCGTCCACCTGGATGAGGAGCTCGCTCTCCTCGAATCCGGGCGGAAGCGTCCACGCGACGGCGATCGCCTCGCCGGGGGCGACCGCCCCGGTCGCGACGTCCAGAAGGCCGGCGTCTGCGGGCCGAGCGAGCGGGAGGGCGGCGAGGAGCGCGAGGGAGAGGAATCTCACGGGGACGCCTCGAGTCTATGACCGCGGGCCGCGCGAGGCAACGGCGCGATCGCACTGTGGGCGGGCCGAGCGTCCTCAGTCGAAGGTGCCGCTCACGTCGACGATGAGATGGACGGAGCCGGAGGGCATTTCGGCCCGGGCCGCGAGGAGGCCGGCTCCGTCGAGGCCCAGGATCGCGTTGTTGGCGCGGGTCCGCCCGACGGCGAAGGGGATCTGAGGCGTGATCGGGACCGGCGTCCCGTTGGCGTAGACGACGACGCTTCCCGCCGCGGTCGCCTGGGTCACCGTGACGTTCGCCGAGACGACGGTCACGCCGGCCGGCACGCCGCAGGCTCCGGAGACCTGGAAGGGGCGGGAGACGCCGGCCGCGAGCGGTGCCGGTCCGCCGAGAGAGGCCGAGCGGGTGTCGACGACGCGGCAGGGCACGAGCGGGTGGAACCGCAGCGCCCGCGGCGCACCGGTCTCGTCGGCGCCGACGTCGGGCGCGGCGCCGCGCGGGCGGGAGTCGCCGTCGACGTCGGTGGAGACGGACGACGCGCTCCCCTGGTCGATCGCCCCGGCGGCCGTCGGCTGGAGGTGGAGGTCGCCGGTGGCCGGCGAGACGTAGAACGCGGCCGTCGCGGTCGTCACGTTCGTCGCTTGCGTCGCCGAGGCGCCGTCGCGCGCGCGCAGCGAGAAGTTCGCGAGTTTGTTCGCGATCGTCGCGGCGGTGCGCGAGAAGCGCCACTCGATCGCGGAGAAGGACGAGGCGACGTCGGCCGTGTGGACGGTGTTGTGGAGCGCGGAGGCGCCGCACGCCTGCCAGAGGCAGATGCCGCAGTCGAAGCCGTACTCCGACGCGAAGAGCTCCGGGTCGTCGGCGGAGACGAAGTTGTTCACCGCGGTCCCGCCGTAGTGGTCGACGTAGGCGCCCCCCGCGGCGGGGCAGGGAGCGTCGGCGTACGTCCGGCGCGGGGTGCCGGTCTCGGCGAGGCCGAAGCCGATCCCGCGCGCGTTGTTGCGGAGGACGTTCCGCTCGACACGCGTGTCGCGCGCATTGCGCCAGAAGTGGATCGCGTGCTCGGAGAGGCCCGCTTCGCACCAGAAGCCCTCGATGACGTTGTCGCGCACCGTCCAGCCGAGCGCCGCGTGGGCATCCACTCCGCCCGTGTAGCAGCTGTCCCTCACGTGCGGCCGGCCGGCGTCGGTCAGCTCGAGGCGCGAGCAGGCGATCGTTCCCTCGTCGACGTACGGTCCGGTGTCGCTCTCCGGGTTGATCTTGATCGCCTGCTGGCCCGGGTCGACGATTCGGACGTTGTAGACGAGCGTCCGGTTCGTCGCCGACGTTCCCGCCGGCATCACGTGGATCGGGTGGTCGTACGCCTCGCGGAGCGTGAGGTCCGCGACCGTCACGTCGGAGGCGGCCACCTGGACGATCTCGGTCGTCAGGTAGTTCCCGTCGAGGACGACGGCGTCCCGTTGCCCGCTCTGCCCGCGGAGCGTCACGTTCGGGACGTCGAGCCGGAGGTACTCGCCGTCGAGCGCGTAGGTCCCGTCGGCCACGAGGATCGTCCTCCCCGGTACCGCCGCGTCGACGGCGGCCCGCAGCTGCGCGACCGTGCTCACGACGACGACGTCGCCCGTGGCCGGAGGGAAGGCCGGGCAGAAGTCCGCCGCGGGCGAAGGCGCCGTGGCGAGAGCGCATCCGAACGCGAGGAGAGCCGCGAGGCGGAAACGGGAGGCCGTCACGGGCGGTCTCCCTTCACGGCACGCCCGTGCTCCTCCGCGAAGGTGTCGAGGTTCGGGACGACGAGGGAGCTCTGCCGAACGGGCGACGCGAGCTCGGCGCCGACGTGCTCCGGAGCGACGCGATGTGGCTCCTCGGAGACGAAACGAACAGCCATCCGGAAAGCCTATCAGCGGTTCAGGCCGAGGGCTCGCGGGCCCGCCTCTCCTCCGACCGCCCACTCGCGGTATGCCCGCAGTCGCGCGGCGACGTGTCCCGGCACGAGGACGAGGTGGTTGCCGAGCGGGCGCTCGAGGAGCTCGGCGACGGCGCCGGGCTCGAGGCGGACGTCGAGCTGGGTGCGGCAGAGGTCCTCGCGGCGTGGCGTCGGGAGCGCCTCGCCCTCGGCGAGGAAGACCGAATCGAGGCGGCGGCCGCCGAGGCGCAGGAGCGTCACCGGACCGGGGGGTATCTCCCCGGCGAGCGCCACGCCGAGGCCCGACTCGAAGTGCGAGCGGAGCTCCCATCCGGAAAGGAGGGAGCGGGGGACGGTGCAGTGCGCGAGGCGGAGCTGGCCCGTCAGGGCGTCGGCGTCGGAGGGGTTCGCCATCCAGGAGGCGGTGCCGAGGAGCTCCTTCACCCAGAGCATCGCGACGGCGCTCGCGAGGTCCCCCTCGCAAGCGGCGACGGTGCCGGCGTCGTTGAGCGCCGAGAGGGCGAGGCATCCGCTCGTGCCGCGCTCCGTGACGAGGTCGAAGCAGCGGACGGCGACGGCGTCGAGCCGCTCGCGCGCGGCGAGGGCCCCGAGCGCCGGGAGAACGCTCGCGGCCGACGTCACGCCCGCCGCGTCGGTCTCGCGGACGGTGGCCGCGCCGGAGGTGAAGGATGCGGCGAGGCCGGCGGCCGCCTCGCTGGCCGGGCGGAGCGGGGCCTCGAGGAGGGGGCCGAGGTCGGCCGGGACGACCTCGGGGCCCCACGTCTCCCGGACGGCGGACGCGGCCGGGACGCTCGCGACGAGCCAGTCCGACGGCGTCCCGACGAGGCCGATCCGGGCCCGGTGGAGCCTCTCCCTCACGCGGAGGTCGTCGAGGGCGGCGGCGAGGCGCGCGAGGCCGGGCCCGTCGTCCGGTCCGCGCAGGGGAACGATCCGGCCGCGACCGCCGTCCTGCCGGACGCGCGCGAGGGCTTCCAGCGCGGCCGGGAGGGAGTTGTGGGCCGGGAGGGCGACGAGGAGGAGCGGCTCGCCCGGTGCCGCGGCTTCGCGGTCGGCACGCAGCCGGAGCACCGAGGCCTCGGTGCCGCCGGTGCCGACGACGACGGCGAGCGGGCCGGGGCCGGAGGCGGCCTCCGGACCGGCCTCGCGGCCTCCCAGGGCGACGAGGGCGCCGAGGTACGGCTCGAGCGAACGCCGGAGGGCCGCCGCGTCGTGCAGCGGCGAGGCGACGGGAACGAAGTCGAACGGCCGGGCATCCATCCGAGGGGCCTCCCGCGGCCTCGGGGCGTCCGCCCGGGCCAGAGGGCGATCGTACCGGGAACGGAACCCGCTCCGCTGCGCTATTCTCCGCCCCCGATGCGCTGGTCCAACTACTTCCTCTCCACCCTCCGCGAAGCCCCCGGCGATGCCGAGGTCGTCTCCCACAAGCTCCTCGCCCGCGCGGGGATGCTCCTGAAGGCCGCCGCCGGCATCTACTCCTTCACGCCGCTCGGCTTCCGGTCGCTCAAGAAGATGACCGAGATCGTCCGGGAGGAGATGAACCGGACCGGCGCGCTCGAGGTCGAGCTGCCGATCGCGCAGCCGAAGGAGCTCTGGGTGGAGTCGGGGCGGTGGGACCGCTACCTGAACGACGGCATCCTCTTCCACCTCGAGGACCGCAAGGCCACCGAGTTCGCGCTCGCGCCGACGGCCGAGGAGGCGGTGACCGACATGGTCCGCCGGTCGGTCACGTCGTGGCGTCAGCTGCCGTTCAACCTCTACCAGATCCGGACGAAGTTCCGCGACGAGATCCGCCCGCGCTTCGGCCTGATGCGCGGGCGCGAGTTCCTGATGAAGGACGCCTACTCCTTCGACGTCGACCCGAAGGGGCTCGACGCCCACTACCGGAAGATGGACGCCGCCTACCGCGCGATCTTCGAGCGCTGCGGCCTCGAGTACGCGCTCGTCCAGGCCGACTCGGGCGCCATCGGCGGCTCCGCGTCCGAGGAGTTCATGGTCGTCGCCGACACCGGCGAGGACGCGCT
>JAGOBQ010000558.1 GCA_017999215.1 Thermoanaerobaculia bacterium | reverse complement strand
GCTCTCGCACTACACGCATTTACTGCAAATACACGACTTAGTTCTGGGGTCCGAAATCGCGACGTTGCAATATTCAACTCCCGGATTCGACATCAACCCGAGGGCACAGCACAAACAACTGTGCTGCAATCACTTGCGAGAAACTCAACAACCTGGCCCAGTGCTTGCGAAATTCTCAACGGGGCGGACCTGAAGTTCGCCCGGGGGGGTACGAGAGGCCCATGTTGAATACGCAAGCGAAGGGGCTGCTCCTGGACACGACGCGCTGTATCGGGTGCGGCGCGTGCGCGCTCGCCTGCAAGGAGCGAAACGGGCTCCCGAAGACCGCGGACGTCGTCCTCGAGGACAAGCTGTCCGACAAGACGTTCTCGACGGTGAACCAGGTCGGGAATCGGTACGTGCGGCGCATGTGCATGCACTGCGCGACGCCGTCGTGTGCGTCGGCCTGCCCGGTCGCCGCCCTCGAGAAGACTGCGGCCGGCCCGGTCGTCTACCACGAGTCGAAGTGCATGGGCTGCCGCTACTGCATGATCGCCTGCCCCTTCGGCATCCCGAAGTACGAGTGGGAGAAGAAGGCGCCGCTCGTGCGCAAGTGCGACCTCTGCGCCGACCGCCTCGCACAGGGGCTGAAGACGGCCTGCGCGACCGCCTGCCCCACCGGCGCGACGACGTTCGGCGACCGGGAGGCGCTCGTCGCCGAGGCCCGCGCCCGCTTCGCCGCGAGCCCCGGCCGCTACCGCGAGCACATCTACGGCTTCGAGGAGGTCGGAGGTACGTCCGTCCTCCTGATCTCCGACGCGAAGCCCGAGGAGCTCGGCTACCCGGCCGGCCTCGATACGACCCCGCCGCCCCACCTGACCTGGCGGGTCCTCAACATCATCCCCGACATCGTCATGACCGGCGCCGTCCTCCTCGGCGGCATCTACTGGATCCGCAACCGCCGCGACGAGGTCGAGGCGGCCGAAGGCCACCACGACGCCTCGACGAAGGGGCACTGAGGAGAGCGACATGCCGAAGCTCGCGCTTCCCCGCCTCACGTTCTGGCGCGGCGTCCTCCTGGCGATCCTCGCCGCCGGGACCTACGCCACCTTCCTCCGCGTCTTCAAGGGGCTCGCCGGCTCCACGAACCTGACCGACGCCTTCCCCTGGGGCATCTGGATCGGGTTCGACATCCTCTGCGGCGTCGCCCTCGCCGCCGGCGGCTTCACGATCAGCGCCACCGTCTACATCTTCAACCTCGAGAAGTTCCGGCCGATCGTCCGCCCCGCGATCCTCACGGCGTTCCTCGGCTACGTCCTCGTCGTCGTGGCGCTCCTCTTCGACCTCGGGCGCCCCTGGAACGTCTGGCACCCGCTCGTCATGTGGAACCCCCACTCGGTCATGTTCGAGGTCGGGTGGTGCGTGACGCTCTACACCACGGTCCTCGCGCTCGAGTTCAGCCCGGTCGTCTTCGAGCGCTTCAAGATGACGAAGACGCTCCACGTCCTGCACGTGATCATGCCGATCCTCGTCGTCCTCGGCGTCCTCCTCTCGACGCTTCACCAGTCGTCGCTCGGGTCGTTCTACCTGATCGTCCCGACGAAGCTCCACGCCCTCTGGTACTCGCCGCTCCTCCCGGTCTACTTCTTCCTCACCGCCCTCACGCTCGGCTGCGCGATGACGATCGTCGAGTCGTTCCTCTCGAACCGGGCGTTCGGCAAGGAGCTCGAGATGGAGCTCCTCGTCCCGCTCGGGCGCGTCGCGCTCCTCATCCTCGGCGTCACGGCGGTCATCCGCTTCGCCGACTTCCGGCACCGGGGGATCCTCGGCCTGCCGTTCGCGCCGACCTACGAGTCGCGGCTCTTCCTCGCCGAGATGATCATCGGCGTCCTCGCTCCGGCCGTCCTCCTCGCGCTGCCGAAGGTGCGCCAGCACCGGACCGGGCTCTTCCTCTCGGCGCTCCTCATCGTCATGGGCGTCGTGATGAACCGCCTGAACGTCTCCATCACCGGGATGGAGCGCTCCTCGGGCGAGATCTACGTCCCCGCGTTCACCGAGATCGCCATCACCCTGTCGGTCGTCGGCGTCGGCTTCCTCGCCTTCGCGCTCGCCGTGAAGTACCTCCCGGTCTTCCCCGAGCACGAGATGAAGGGCGCCCGCCCGCCCGTCGCGCCCGAGGGGGGCAGCGTCGCCGCCCAGCCGATCCGCTCCCTTCCGATGCCGGCGATCGCGGTCGTCGCCCTCGCCTTCGTCGCGGCCGGCGCGCTCGGCGCCGACGGCGTCCGCCGCCGCGAGGTCGCCCCGGGACCGCCGGCCCCCGAGGGGACCCCGGCCCTCGCCGCCGCGCTCGCGAGCTTCGAGGCGCCCGCCGAGAGGACGTTCCCGCAGGCGCCCGACAGCCCCGGCCCCGTCTCCTTCCGCCACGCCTCCCACGTCGACGCTTCCGCCCCCGACTGCCTCTCCTGCCACGGCAACAGCTACTCGTTCCTCGGCCGGACGCAGGCTCCCCCGGCGGGCCTGATGCACGATACGAAGCACTGCGGCGGCTGCCACGACGGCACGTCGGCGTTCTCGGTCGAGGACGACTGCGCGGCCTGCCACAAGTCCGAGTAGGAAGGACGGGAGCGGCGATGCAGAGGCTCCGGGCCAACTCCCTCGCGGTCCGCCTGACGGGGACCCTCGTCGCCGCCCTCGCCGCCCTCCTCCTCGTCTCCTGGTTCGTCTCGCTCACCCTTCAGCGGCGCTTCTCCGAGTCGACGGCGCGCTACAGCGCGCTCGCCCTCTCGGAGACGCTCACGGGCGGGCTCCACGGGATGATGCTCGCGAACGACCGCGCCGGGATCGAGAGCTCGGTGCGGGCCGCCGCGAATGCGCAGCCGAACATCCGCGTGCGGGTATTCAACAAGGAAGGCTCGATCGTCTACTCCTCGATCCCGAACGAGGCGGGACGGAAGGTCGACACGACCTCCGAGGCCTGCTTCAAGTGCCACGCCGAGGGGCAGCCGATCGAGAAGCTCCCGCCCGGCGACCGGACGCGCACGTTCCAGCTCGACGGCGTCCGGACGCTCGGCGTCATCCGGCCGATCGAGAACGAGCCCTCCTGCTCGACGGCCGCCTGCCACGCGCACCCGCCGGAGAAGCGGCTCCTCGGTGTCGTCGACGTCTCGATCCAGATGGTCCGTCAGGAGCAGGTCCGCCGCCAGACGATGACGCTGATGGCCGTGACCGGCGTCGCCACGCTCCTCCTCGTCGCCGCCGTCGTCGTCCTCGTCGTGAGGCGGGCCGTCCACCGGCCGGTGCGCCACCTCGCCGAGGTCCTCGGCGCTC
>JAGOBQ010000078.1 GCA_017999215.1 Thermoanaerobaculia bacterium | reverse complement strand
TCGATCAGCTGCTTGAGACGATCCGGCGTGTCGGCGGCGAGGAGGCGACCCTGATGCAGGAGGCCCACTCGCGTCGCACGCTCGGCCTCGTCGAGATAGGCCGTGGAGACCACGATGGTCACTCCGTCCTTGAGCAGCTGGTAGAGGATCCGCCAGAAGTCGCGTCGCGAGACCGGATCGACGCCATTGGTCGGCTCGTCGAGAAAGAGCACGCGCGGTGTGTGAATGAGCGCGCAGGCCAGGCCGAGCTTCTGCTTCATACCGCCGGAGAGATTCCCGGCGAGCCTCTTCTTGAAGGGCTGCATGTTGGAGAAGGCGAGGAGCCGGTCGATCTTCTCGTCTCGCCCGAGCCGCGGGACGCCGTAGACGTCGGCGTAGAAGTGGAGGTTTTCCTCCACCCGCAGGTCGGGGTAGAGGCCGAAGCGCTGGCTCATGTAGCCGATCTGCTCCTTGATGGCCTCGGCGTCGCGTACGGTATCGAGACCGAGCACTGCCGCGCGGCCCGAGGTCGGCGTCAGAATCCCGGTGAGCATCCGCAGGGTCGTGGTCTTTCCGGCGCCGTCCGGCCCGACCAGAGCGAAGATCTCGCCCTCGGCGATGCCGAGCGTGAGCCGGTCGACCGCGAGAGTGTCGCCGAATCGCCGCGTCAACCCGTCGAGCTCGACGGCGTTCACGGCTCCGCACTCCGGACGGCGGCCAGGACGATCTCCGCATCCGCAGGCATGCCCGGCTTGAGCTCGCTGAGGGGGTTCTCGACGTCGATCTTGACGCGGTAGACGAGCTTCACCCGCTCCTTGGCCGTCTGCACGGACTTCGGCGTGAACTCGGCCTCGGACGCGATGAAGGAAACCTTCCCGGGGTAGACGCGATCCGGAGCGGTGTCAGTCGTGACGCGCACGGCCTGCCCCACCTTGACCCGCCCGAGATCGGACTCGTCCACGTAGCCGCGCAGCCAGACGCTCGAGAGGTCGCCGATCGTAACCACCGGGGTTCCGGCGGCCACCTGCTCGCCCGGCTCGACATGCTCCGCGAGGACGAGCCCGTCGAGCGGAGACTGGAGGACGGCGTACGAGAGCCGGGTCTCAGCGAGCGCAAGCGCCTCGGAGGCCTGCTTGACGCGCTCGCGCGCCTGGTCGATCTGCTCCCGGCGCGGGCCGCGCTCGAGCAGAGCGAGCTGATTCTCCGCCGCATCGACGTGGGCCAGGGCGATGCGGTCCGCGGCCTGGGCCGCCTCAAGCTCGCGCTCGGAGATGACCGCGCGCGCGAAGAGGCTTTGCTGTCGAGCCCGCTCGCTGCTCGTTCGCGTGGCATCGGCGCGTGCCCGCGTGAGACTCGCACGCGCCTGATTGACCTCTTCGCGACGGGTGCCCGCTTCGAGCTCTGCGAGAGCGGCGCGGGTCGCGCCGAGCTCGGCTCGGCGGATTTCGACCTCACGAACGAGCTCGGCGTCGTCCAGGCGGGCCAGAACCTGGCCGGCTTTGACGAGCTCCCCCTCCGAGACGATTCGCGCGAGCACCCGCCCCGACACCTTGAAGGATGTCGCGACATCCGAGATCTCGACGTTTCCGGAGATCCGCAACACATCCGAATCCCCGGCGGACCCTCCAGCGATGAAGAGCGCCGCGACGATCCCGACGACGACCGCCGCGATGACTGCGATTCCGAGTCTTTTCTTCATGACCTCATCTCCCTCCCGCTTGGCATTGCCCATAAGTAAACGACCACTCACTCTTTGGGCGCGCGGCATACCGTGGAACGACGTTTCGCCCACGCATCTAATCCGCGACGATGAGCTGGATGAACTGAGCCGCGACCGGCCCGACCAAACGCTCCGCGAGCGCTTCGTCGGGAAGCAGCCGCTGACTCAACGCGACCGCCGCGGGGATCCCCAGGAGCAGCACCGCTAGTTCCCGCGGCTCGAAGCCGCCTCCGTTCCCGGCCTGCCGAGCGATGGATTCGAGAATCCCGAGGTACGAGGAGAGAAGGCCCCGTATTCGGGCACGAACCTCCTCGTGCTCGGTGAACGAGGCCTCGCTGATCAGGAGAATGGGAACGCTCCGTGCCTCGATTACGGTACGAAGATGATGGCGGAGGATCTCCTCGAGCTTCCCCTTGGGCGGAAGGTCGGGGCTGGAGGCGATCCGCCGAATCGGCCCCAGAAGTCGCCCCTCCATCCTGTCCACAAGGGCCAGGAGGATGGCCTCCTTGCTTGGGAAGTGCCGGTAGAGGGCTCCCTCCGTGACACCGACCTTCTCGGCGATCTGCCACATTCGCAGGCCTGCGAAGCCCCGCTCGCGAACGAGCTCGAAGGTGCGCTCGACGATTTCTTCCCTGCGGGGAGTGTCGAGAGGGGGGCGGCGCTGAGTGCTGCTCATGATTGTCTTTCTCATCCCATTCAGGTGAGTGAGTAATCACATACTACGCCTTCCGGCGAGCAAGTCAAGCGGGCTCCCGCGGGGGGTTCGAAGCTCCATGGAAATGTCACGGTGTCAGCTCGATAGAAATGCCCGGGCTGGGGACCGAAGGCCATTCTGACTCGGGTCGCTGCTCCAGGCTCATGCCGCACTTCGGCGTTTGCCCGGGCTCCGGCTTCTGCGCCTCGGGACGCAGACGGCGGGCGTCTACGCGGGGCCCGGTTCGGCCCTCCGCTTCGACTCGAATCCGACCCGCCTGTGGCTGCCGTCGCAGAACGGCTGATTCGCCGCCCCGCCGCAGCGGCAGAGCGCGACTCTTCCCGCCGCGGCGATTCGTGCCCCGTCCTCGTCCAGGGGCTCGAAGGCTCCGTCGACGAGAAGCGGTCCGTTCCGGCTCGCCGTGATCGTCGCGTCGACCCGGCTCTCCTCCGGCGCTGGCGCCGCGGCTTCCCGTCCCTCCAGAACGTACCTGAGAGCCCCCGAGGGACAGGCGTCGATCGCCGCGGCCACTTCCGACACCGCCGCGGCTTCCGCCGCCACCCACCGGCGGCGTCGGACGTCGAAGACGGAAGGCAGGGTCCGCAAGCAGACCGCCGAGTGGATGCAGACGTTCGGGTCGAACGTGACCGTGATCCCGGGCGCCTCGTAGGTCTGCAGTCTCTTCATCGGTCCCTCCGGTCTTCCGACAGGTTCACGACAGGTGGCCCATTCTGCCCGACCGGTCGTCCTCGAACGCTCTGTCAGCCGGCGGTCGGTGCGCGACGCTTCCCGCGCGGCCTCGTCGTCGTGACCGGTTTCGTGGAGCCGGCTTCGTCTGCGTTCCGGCCGACCTTCCTGAGGAGTCTCGCGAGGGCTTCCCGCTCCGGGCCGTCGAGGTGGGAGAAGGCCCGCTCCATGTCCTTCGCGTGCTCCGCGAAGAGCCCTCTGATGAGGGTCGTTCCCTTCGGCGTGAGGTGGACGATCCGGGCGCGGCGGTCCGTCGCGGTGTCCATCCGCTCGACGAGGTGCGCCCGCTCGAGCCGGTCGACGGCGGCCGTGACGGACCCGCTGGTGATGAGGATCTTCTTCCCCAGCGTGTTCACGGGCAGGGGCCCCTTGTGGAGGAGCGCCTCGAGGACGCCGAAGTCGCTCAGGCAGAGCCCGGTTCCCTCCGCGCTGCGCCGCGCGTGGACCTCCTGGGCCTTCGCCGCCTTCCACAGAAGGAGCCACAGGTGGACACCCAGTGTGGGCTTCGTCGCAGCCGACGCTCCGGGCGGTTTCGCGCGAGTCATTCCGTGTCCCTTCTGCTTCCGGTCGAAGGATCCGCTGCCCGCCTCGTATCAGACCGATGCGTGGCAGACACCGGCCGCCGCGGAGCACGCCGGCACGGCCGTCGAGCGGACGAAGAAGCCGTTCCCGGCCTTCTTCCTCGCGATCGAGCCACGGCTCTCGAGCCGCGCGATCGCGGCCGCGGTCTGATCGGGCGTCAGATCGAACGCCGCCCGGATCTCGGCGGGCGCGAGCGCCTCGTGCGATTCGACGAAGTCGAGGATGCTCTCGTCCGACGCGTCGACGGCCCTCTGCACGAGGGCGCCTCCCGCCAGCTGCTGCATCACCCGCCTGATCGTGTCGTACTGCTGAAAGCCGCGGAGCATCACGGACCTCTCCCCGTGCTTCACGACGAACGTCGGGAATCCGCGGATGCCGAGCCGGGCGCAGAGCTGCTGGTCCTTCTCGAAGGCGGCCCGGCCGGCGCCGTTCTCCATCCGTTCGAGGAACTTCCCGACGTCGAGACCGACCTCGCTCGCGAGCTCGATCAGGACCTCGATCGCATTCGTCCGCCTCCCCTCGGCGCTCGAGGCCTCCCGGATCCGCCGGAGGAACAGGTTCGCCAGCGCCTCGTCCTCCATCTGCGCGGCCTTGTAGGCGACGTTCTGCGGGTAGGTGGAGACGTGCTCGTTCGTGAAGAGGTGGAGGTCCTTCGTGTCGACGGGCATGCCGTGCCGAGCGGACGCCTCCTCCCAGTGCCTCGCGATCTGCTCGTTGGCCGCCTCGGGCGTGCCGCCGATGCCGTTGGCGCCGTCGGAGAAGTCGCGAATGTCCCGCACCAGGCCGCCCATGACGAAGCTCGATCGGACCTGCCCCCCGAGCTTCTTCTCCACTTGCCTGAGGAGCGGTTCGCTTCCCCAGCACCAGGTGCAGACGGGGTCGGTGAACTGGACGAGCTCGACGACGTAACCGACTTCCATCTCGAATCTCCCTCGGGCCGGGTCGTGCCGCTCCGGCGTCCCGTGGCCGGCCTGCCGCGAGCGGGCGCCCCGGTCAATATCTCTATGTCAAGATACTTGAAGTGGAGCTATTCGTCAAGACCACGGGAGTCCCGCCTCCCGGGAGCGGGCTCTACGCGCGGCGACGTCCCGCTCCTCGGCACGAGACGTCCCGGAGGCCGGGTCAGGCGGCGTGCGTCTTCACCCAGGCGACGTACCGGTCCATCCAGGTCTGGAGGAACGCCTTGCTGCCCGCGGCCAGGTCGCCCGCCTCGTCGAACAGCCCGTCCTTGGCGTGGATGAAGGCCTCGGGCTGGCCGAGGGTCGGCACGTCCAGGTAGGCGAGGACGTTGCGCAGGTGCTGCTGCGCCATCGCCGTGCCGATGGCGCCGACCGAGGCGCCCAGGATTCCAGCCGGCTTCCCCGCCCAGGAGCTCTGGCCGTAGGGCCGCGAGGCGTGGTCGATCGCGTTCTTGAGAACGCCCGGAATGGACCTGTTGTACTCGGGCGTGACGAAGAGGAACCCCCGGGCGGCCGCGAGCTCTTCCTTCAGCCGGCTGACGGACGGGGCGGGGCTCGCGTCGTCATCCTGGTCGTACAGGGGCAGGTCGTCGATCCGAACCTCTTCGAAAGCGAGCTCCGGCGGCGCCAGCTTCACGACGGCGCGGGCCAGCTTGCGGTTGAAGGAGTCCCGGCGAAGGCTCCCGACGATAACGGCGATCCTGTGCGTGCTCATGTCGACTCTCCTGTCGCAGGCCGCTGACCTGCGAACCCGTCTCACACGCTACCACGCCGGGATGCGCCCGTCTCTTCGGGCGCAGAACTCGTCCTGTCCGTCGCCCGCCCTCCGGCTCACGGTCCTGAGGCTCGGCGTCCCCTCGTCCCCGAAAGGCCGCCTGCCCGAGGTCGTCGCTACGCGCGGGGCGCGGCAGCGGCCTGCCAGTGGCGGCCGTCGGGAGCGTCGAAGGAGACGAGGAGGCCGAGGGAGGCAAGGCTCTCGAGGACGGCCTCGACGTCCTTCGGCTTCGCCTTCGCGAAGGCCGACGTCACGGCGGCGAGCGGTTGGGGCGACGGCGCGCGGGCCATCAGGTCGCGGACGGCGGCGATCCGCTCGGGGAGCGCCTTCGGCCACGTGAGCAGCACGGCGGGCGTGGCGGGCTCTTCGTCTTCGGCGTCCGAAGCCGGGAACGCCGCCCGCGTCGCCAGCTTTTTCCCCTCGGGGTTCTGGAACTCGGGGCGGAGCCAGCGGACGAGGCCGCGCTTCTCCTCCTCGGCGCGCTCGGCGTTCAAGGCGACGAGGCGCTCGAGGATCTCCTCGTCGGTCAGAGTCGTCGGCCATCCGTACGCCTCGAAGACCGCGGCGTCGAGGTCGTCGTGAATATGCATTAGGACGGAGACGAGCCCCTCCTCGTGAATGACCTTCTCCTTCGCCGTCAGCGCCTCGCCCGACCGGAGCTTCTCGAGAACGTTGTACATCCCGGTGATCGTGAGACCCGGGTGGAGCGCCTGCTGGCGCTTCCGGTGAGCGTCGAGAGATTCGCCGAGGTCGCGAATGCGGGCGGTCTGGGCCCCACCGACCTCAGGGAATGGGAAGGGGTCGAAGCAAGTCGCCTTGGTGTAGATCGGCCGGTCTTCCAGCGTGCCACCGACCCTCAAAGCCCAAGTCCGATGAAGGGTACTGTATCGGAAGAGGGCAGCGTCCTACCGGGAGGAGGCCGCCATGCACCGGAAGATGTACGCCGACTACAAGATGACCGTGGCCATCAATCCGAAGGCGCCCGAGAATCCGTGGCTGCGCAAGATGCGTGACCACTGCGACCGATACATCAAGGACGCCGAAGCCCTCGCCGTGGATGCGGAGAAGTTCGCCGAGTACCACGGCTTCCGCGCCGCAGAGCTTCAGGGGAAGTGACCAGCGGGCGACCGCCGCATTCTGCGCCACGCAGGTAGCCCCTGACCCGGGCTAACGGCAGTTCGACGCTGTCCCGGCAGCCACGATCGCAGACCCCTACCGTCCTCCCCATCGAAAGGAGGACGCCATGCACACCCTCACCGTCTCGATCCAGGGTGCCGCGAACGACTCGACGAGCGTCGAGCTCCCGGACGACCAGGCGCTGCCCGTCTACGTGAAGCTGAAAGAGGTCCTTGCCGGGACCCGGGCGGCCCGGCGGGCGACCCGGAAGGACTCCGGCTCCGCCGCGGTTGACGGCCAGGCGGCCGATGCCGGAAGGAACGGAACCGCCGACAGCTCGGCTGACCTCGACCGGTGAGGAACCGGTGATCTCGTTCCTCATCGCTGCGGCCTGCGTCGTCTTCGTCCTCTCGCTGCCGATCTCGGCGACGAAGGCCGGGCAGACGCTTCGGAGGTGGGCCGGAGTGCTCTTCCTCCTGGCGCTGGCCCCGGCGCTCTTCGTGGGGCTGATCGGCGCCATGGGCGGCTCGAGTGGCACGCCCCAGGCCGTGACCGGCGCCGGTAGCAGCGTCGACGCGCTCGGGACGGTCCTCGGGTTCCTGATCCTCTCTCCCCTCGCCTACGGGATCCTCCAGCTCCGCAAGCGTTTCAACCCGAAGAGCCGCGACCCGTGGGCGGACTACGTCGACCGGAAGGCGGCCGGGAAGAAGGTCGTGGACCCGAAGGCCGCCAAGCCCGTCCTTCCGGGCGGGACGTTCGGCCCCTTCGGAGGCTCTCCGTGAGCCTTCTCGACCTCGTCGGGTCGATCCTCCACCGGGAACGGAGACGCGCCTACGAAATGGCCGTCGCCGCCGAGTTGCCGAAGCTCGCGCCGCCGAAGCCCTCCTCCGAGGTGATGGAGGAGGTCCGCGGCCGGCTCGCCGGGCCTGGCGCGCTCACCTTCGGAAGGCTGCCGTCCGGCCAGATCGTCCGTGTGAAGGGCGACACCTCGATGAAGAGCGCCCTCGTGATCGGGGCGCCCGGGTCGGGGAAGACCCGGTTCCTCCTAGGGCTCCTGATCGAGCTGATCTCCCGGGCTCTCCGCGACGAGGTGGAGATCGAGCTCGTCGACCCGAAGACGGAGACCTACAGCCTCACCTGCCAGATCCTCGCCGCCCTCTACCTCGGCGGCGACTTGGCTCTCAGGGACGCGATACGGCGGCGCGTCCGCGTCATCGACTGGTCTCGCGATGCCGTCTCCCCCGTCACGCCCTTCGACAACACAGACGGCATCGTCTCGAACGCCTACCTCGCCCACCTCCGGACCGACGCCACGGTCCAGGCCAGCCCGCAGACCTACACCGAGTCGCTGAAGCAGGCCCTGTTCATGCTCTCGTGGCTCCTCACGGAAAAGGGCTTCCCGCCGAACCTCCGGTTCGTCTCGAAGCTCTACTCCGATCCGGCGTTCCGGGCGAAGGTCATCGCCGACGTCGCCGAGCCCGACCTCCGCAACTACTTCGCCGAGCTCGAACGCCACATGGCGCGGCCCACGGCCGACGCTCTACTCCGGCGGTTCCAGCACGATCTGTCGTTCCCCGAAGTCCGGCTCTCGATCGGCATCCCGCCCGCGTCGCTCCGGAACATCCTCCCGCCCGGCTCCCCGCGCATCACCCTCGGGAACTACGGCTCCGGGATGGCTCTCCCCGCCTCCGTCGGGAAGGAGCGCGCCGCCCACCGGGTGACCGACGTCCTCCTCCGCGCGCCGCGCCGGAACCCGAAGCGCCCGGGTCTCCTCTTCCTCGAGGAAGCGCCGACGCTCCTGGCCGGCGGGAGCGAGCTCGTCGAACCCCTGACGACCGCGGCCCGGACGCTCCGCTCGGTCGGCTTCGGCGTCGTCTTCTGCGGGCAGGACGTTGCGAACGCCCTGCCCGGCCCCATGGTCCGGACGCTCCAGCTCAACACGTGGTGGTGGGCTATCTTCCGCTCCCACGAGGAAGCGGACTGGATCTACCCCCACCTCCTCGTAGACGAGGTCGGCGCCGCGCTCTCCGAGGGCGACAGGCAGAAGGAGTTCCGCCGCCTCATGGTTGGTCTCCCGTCCCGGAAGTACTTCCTCCACGTGAAGGGCGAGCCGGCCCTTCCGATGCGTGCCCCGACCGTGAACGACCCCTCGGACATGGCGAAGCGATCCGAGGCCGAGCTCCTCGAGGTCTTCCGCCGCGAGATCGCCTCCGTCTCGATGGTCCCGGCCAAGACGGCGGCCGACCTCATCGCCCGCTTCGAGGCCGACGTCGTCGACCGCGCCACCATCCCGCCGGCTCCGCCGAAGAAGGCCGCCCCCAAGGGTGCGGCGCCCGTCCGCGGAATCGCGGACCTTCTTCGGATGATGGGTGGCTCACCGGGGACGGGGGCATAGACGTGGGCCCGGCGATCCGCACCGCGCTCCGGCTGTCGGCGCTTGCGACGCTCTACCTCCTCGCCGCGCCGGTCTACATGGTCCGCGCGATCGGCCAGTGGCGCCGGATCGCCAGCGGCCTCGCCATCGTCCGGCGCGGGACGATCGCCTGTCCCCACTGCTCCTTCGTCAATCCGATCAACGTGCTCTCGACCTGCCACCGCTGCGGCGTCACGGAGTTCGGGAGCCGCCTCTACTGCTCGAACTGCCGGCAGGTGACGCGCTGGTTCGACTGCGCGCGCTGCCACGCCACCGTGAAGGTCTTCTGATCGTGACGACCTCGTCATTCGCTCGTGCCAGGGAGGAAGCTGCCGCCCGCTACCCCACCTACACCTCACCCCTATGCCCCAGCACCACTTCGGGATCGTCGTCCCCGCCGTCCAACCGCCTACAGGCGTCCTCGATCTTCACGACGCCGATTGGGAGAACCTCCGCTCCATCGTGCGCGAGCACCTCGACGGGCGAATCGAAATCACGACGCACACCGGTCTCCGCGTCCTCCTCTTCGGGAGCGTCGTCGAGATCCCGGTCTACCTCGTGCGCGTCTGGTCCGAGCACCCGATCGAGGACATCGCCACTGTCGTTCAGCCGGAGCTCGTCCGCATCGCGAACACCCACACCGAGAACGTCTGACGGCACCAACCGGACGGCCCCTTCCCCCTGGACGTCGCCACCGGCCCCGCCGGGACGGGACGCTGCACGAAAGACCTGCCGGGCTCCACGCGCGAACTGCGACGTGGCCCCCGCAGCACCTCCGGAGTGCGGCCTCGTCCCGGCGGGGCACGGAGTGACCGTCGCCCCTTCAGGATTCGATCTTGGGCGGACGCCTGAGCCCAGCGCGCTGCTGATCCCGGTACTACCGCCAAACCGTCACCCCTATGGACCAGATCCCCTCGATCGCACCGGTTCTGTCGCCGAGGCGTCGGCGCCGCCCGTCCGTGTGTCTTCGGCTCACGCTCCGCGTTCTGCGCGTGCTCTCGGTCGCGCTGTTCGTGTTTCTCAAGTTCGCGGAACGAGCGGTCCGCGAGCCACTCACCTGGTTACTCGTCGGCGCCGCTTTCTTCGCGCAGAGTGCCTACGTGCACTGGCCGCACTGACTGCCAGACCGGATACCGACACCGACCCACTCTCCCGGATCGGCGCGCACCCCGGCTCACACGTCGTCTCGCTCAGGTTGCTCTCGACCCCGCCAGCCCTCTGGCCTGCAGGAACGCCCCCGACCGTTGCCGTTCGTCTCGAGCGAGAGACGTCCGTCCCGGACGGGATCGGCAGGACGGCAGTCCACGGCTGGCGGGGCACGAGGCATCTCACTTCCACCGAAACACCTCTCTCCCGGAAGGAAGCCCTCGGCCCGAACACGCGACTCTCGCTGGCTGCCTGGTATCCCCTTCCCCACACCCCAATGCGCGACACGACCCGACTCGAGCTCCTCGTTCCGCTCGCGGACAACGACACCGTCCCGTTCTCCGACGCGGCCTTCGCCGCCCTCGAGGACTTCCTCGTCCAGCTTGCCGGCGGCTTCACCCGCCGCGGCGACGTCGAGGGAGCCTGGAAGGCGCCCGACGGTCGCGTGATGCGAGACCGGTCACGGTCGTACGCTGTGACCGTCCCCGAGCACCTCACGGATCGCGTGGCGTCGTCTATCGATCACTACGTGCGTCGCCAGTTCAGGCAGCAGGCGACGTTCGTCGAGACTCTCCCGGCGCGAGCCGTCGCGTTCTAGGACCATGGTGCCTTCCGACCGGGCGGGCGCCGACCCGGGGCCGACCCCGCACGAACCGCCGGACCGAGGAGACAGCGCTCGAAGCGACCTCGTCATCCTCTCCGGAGCAACGGGAAGTTCGGGGCGGCCCCGGTCCGCGGCGATCGGGCCGCTCGACCCGCGACGTCCGCCCGAGACGCTCACCGATCGCGACGTCTCCGCACCCGCGTTCATCGGCCGGTCGCAGGAGGCCGCGCAGTACCAGCTCCACGAAGCGGTCTTCCCCGGCCTCGGCGAGGCCGTCGTCTCGCGTCGGATCCGGAAGCTCGCTGCCCGGGGCCTCCTCGCCATCGAGAGGTGGAACAAGGTCGGCATCAACCGGCTGCGCCTCCGGCCGGCCGGCCGCGATGCCATCGTCGAGAGGAAGGGTGCCCGCGACGACGAGCTCTTCCTCCTTCGCGCCTCGCTCGCGCAGTCGGCTGTCGCCCACCACCTCTGGGTCGTCGACTGTCGCCTCATCATCGAGAGGCTCCCGGCCCCTCCGACCTCGGCCCAACCGTCCTGGGTCCTCGAGCGTCGGTGGAACCCGCGGCCGGCCGCGATTCCGGACGTCCTGGCTATCTGGCGGCCCACGCGTGAGAGCCCCGGACATTTCCTGGCCCTCGAGATCGACATCGGGACGGAGGCGATCCGGCGGACGTTCGTTCCGAGGCTCGTCGCCCTCGCTGAGACGCTCGTCCCGTTCGCCGGGACTTCTCCGGCCTTCATCTCCGTCCTGACCCGGGGCTCCAGGCGTGTGACTGCCATCCAACAGGCCGTGGCCTCCGTCTCGATCGCCCTTCCGGTCGTCGTCGACTCCCTGCCCCCCGCGGCCGGCCGGCCGGCATTCGCCGCCCTCCGGGCCCTGCTCACAGTGGGTGCAAAGTCGCCTTCGCACCCCGGTCCGGCGTAAGCCCGCACCCCACAGGTATTTCGCACGTTTCAGCTTCGCGGCGCTTAGCAGGCTGCTGAAAAGATCGGTTCGAGACCGTTGACAGAACGGCGACCGGAGGCGACCTTGTCGACGTGCGCGGAGACATCGAGAAGCAGCCCGATCTGATGGTCACGGTGACCCCGGAGGAGCT
>JAGOBQ010000557.1 GCA_017999215.1 Thermoanaerobaculia bacterium | reverse complement strand
TCGCCGGCGGCCTCGCCCAGCTCTGCGGCGCCGCGACGCTCCCCGATCACCGGCGCCGGGGCATCCAGACCGCGCTCCTCGCCGAGCGGCTCGCGGCCGCGGGCCGCTCGGGGTGCGGCCTCGCCGTCGTCACGACGCAGCCCGGCTCGAAGTCGCAGGAGAACGTCCGGCGGCGCGGCTTCGCGCTCCTCTACACGCGCGCCATCCTCGTCCGCGGCGCCTGATCGGCGCCCGGGCTGCCACCGGGACCGCAGCCGCTCGGCTTCCGTCCGCCTCTCGTCCAGGTGCGCCACTTTCGATTATCATGATAATCGAAAGTTATGCTTCGTAGGAGCGTCCCCCTGCCCGCCTCCCCCCTCGAGTCGTTCTTCCTCTGGGGTCCTCGCCAGACGGGAAAGAGCACTCTCCTGCGAGCGCTCTATCCCGACGCCGTCTGGCTCGATCTCCTGAAGACCGACGAGCAGATCCGGTACGCGTCGAGACCCGCGCTTCTCCGTGAGGAGCTCGAGGCCGTCCCGCAGGGCCGGCTCGTGGTCATCGACGAGGTGCAGAAGGCGCCCGGCCTCCTCGACGAGGTCCACTGGCTCATCGAGAACCGGGGGCGGGTGTTCGCCCTCTCGGGCTCGAGCGCGCGAAAGGTGCGCCGGTCGCACGCGAACCTCCTCGGCGGGAGGGCCGTCCGTTACGAGATGTTCGGACTGACGTCGGGGGAGATCGGCAAGGAATTCGACCTCGTCCGGGCGCTGAACCACGGGTCCCTGCCGAGGCACTACCTTGCCGAGACGCCTGCGAGGCTCCTCCGGTCGTACGTGAACGACTACCTCAAGGAGGAAGTCCTCGCCGAGGGCCTCTCTCGCAACCTCCCGGCCTTCACGACGTTCCTGGCGGCCGCGGCGCTCTCGGACGGCGAGCTCGTCAGCTTCGCGACGATCGCGCGCGAGTGCGGCGTCTCGGCCCCGGCGGTGAAGGGGTGGTTCGAGGTCCTCGTCGACACCCTCCTCGGAGACTTCCTCCCGGCCTTCACGAGGAGGCCGAAGCGGCGGGTCATCGGCGCGCCGAAGTTCTACTTCGCCGACGTCGGAGTCGTGAACCACCTCGCGAAGCGAGGGCGGATGGAACCGGGGTCCGCCCTCTTCGGGAAGGCCTTCGAAAGCTGGGTGAGGCACGAGCTCCGCGCGTACTCGCACTACAGGGAGCGGTTCTTCGAGCTGTCGTACTGGAGGCTCGCGAGCGGCATCGAGGTCGATTTCGTCGTCGACGACATGGCCGCGGCCGTCGAAGCGAAGGCGACGCCCCGCGTGAAGTCGGACGACCTGAACGGTCTCCGTCAGATCAGGATCGACCACCCGAAGCTGAAGGAGCGCTTCGTCGTCTCGCTCGAGCCGAAGGCCCGCGTCACCGAGGACGGGATCGTGGTCCTTCCCTGGCGGACGTTCGTGGAGCGGCTCTGGCGCGACGAGCTGATCTGACCGGGACGCTGCGACGCGTCTCGACAGGGAAGCGGAGGAAGCGGCCGGGAGTTCTCGCCTCCCGGCCGCCTCGCCGGTGCCGCCTCAGAGGTCGATACGACGGAGCCGCAGGGAGTTCACGATCACCGAGACCGAGCTGAGGCTCATGGCGGCCCCGGCGACCATCGGCGAGAGGAGGACGCCGAAGACGGGGTAGAGGAGCCCGGCCGCGAGAGGGACGCCGAGGAGGTTGTAGCCGAACGCCCAGGCGAGGTTCTGCCGGATGTTCCGCATCGTGGCGCGACCGAGTCGGCGCGCGCGGACGAGGCCGGCGAGGTCGCCGTGGAGGAGGGTGACGGCGGCGCTCTCGATGGCGACGTCGGTCCCGGTCCCCATCGCGATGCCGACGTCGGCGGCCGCGAGGGCCGGGGCGTCGTTCACGCCGTCACCCGCCATCGCGACCACCCGGGCCTCGGCGCGGAGTCTCTCGACGACGGCCCCCTTCTCCTCGGGGAGGACCTCGGCCTCGAACCGGGCGATCCCGAGCGATCTCGCCACGGCGGCGGCCGAGCGACGCGCGTCTCCCGTCAGGAGGACGATCTCGATGCCGTCGGCGCGGAGCGCGGCGAGGGCGGCCGGGGCCGACGCCTTGACCGGGTCGGCGACGGCGACGAGCCCCGCGGGGCGGCCGTCGACGGCGACGGTGACGGCGGTGCGTCCCTCTTCCTGGTGGGTCGTCGCGAGGGCGGCGAGCGCCGAGGTCTCGACCCCCGCTTCCTCGAGGAAGCGGAGGCTCCCGACGAGGACGTCGTAGCCCGAGACGCGGCCCGCGACGCCGCGGCCCGTGACGGACCGGAACTCCGAGACGAGGGGCAGCGGGCCCGCGCCCGCGGCGGCCACGATGGCCGCGCCGAGCGGGTGCTCGCTCGCGCGCTCGAGGGCGGCGGCGAGGCGGACGACTTCGTCCTTCGTGAACGGCGCGACGGCTTCGAGGGCCGCCACGGCGGGCCTCCCTTCCGTCAGCGTGCCGGTCTTGTCGATGACGAGGACGTCCACGGCGGCGAGCCGCTCGAGGGCGTCGGCGTTCTTCACGAGGACGCCGGAGAGAGCGCCGCGCCCGGTGGCGACCATGATGGAGAGCGGCGTTGCGAGGCCGAGGGCGCACGGGCAGGCGATGATGACGACCGCGATCGCCGACGCGAGTGCGTGGACGAACCGGGGCTCGGGCCCGAGGGCCAGCCAGAGAGCGAACGTGACGAGCGCGACGGCGACGACCGCCGGGACGAACCAGGCCGAGACGCGGTCGGCGAGCTGCTGGATCGCGGCGCGGCTCCTCTGCGCCTCGGCGACGAGCCGGACGATCCGCGCGAGCGTCGTCCCCTCGCCGACCCTCTCGGCCAGCATGACGAAGCCGCCGGCGCCGTTCACGGTCCCGCCCGTGACGGCACTCCCCGCGGCCTTCTCCACCGGGATCGGCTCGCCCGTGATCATCGACTCGTCGATCCAGGAGGTCCCGTCCTCGATCGTCCCGTCCACCGGGACGCGCTCGCCGGGCCGCACGCGGAGGCGGTCGCCCGCCGCGACGTGCTCGACGGGGACGTCCACCTCGCGGCCTTCTCCTTCGATCCTCCGCGCCGTCTTGGGCGAGAGGTCGAGGAGGGCACGGATGGCCGAGCTCGTCCGGCTCCGGGCCTTGAGCTCGAGGACCTGGCCGAGGAGGGCGAGCGCCGTGATGACGGCCGCCGCCTCGAAGTAGACGAGGGGCGCGCCGCCGTGCCCCCGGTAGACCTCGGGGACGAGGTCGGGCCGGAGCGCGGCGACGACGAGGGCCACGGCGCTGTAGAGCCACGCGGCCGCGACGCCGAGGC
>JAGOBQ010000556.1 GCA_017999215.1 Thermoanaerobaculia bacterium | reverse complement strand
GACGAGGAGCGCCGGCTCGAATTCCTTGCGGAACCGGTCCAGGAGCTCGACGGCGACGAGGATCTCCTCGCGCACCTTCCGGGCGGCGGCCGCCTCGAGCAGCTCGGCAGCCAGGGGATAGTCGAGGATCGCCTTGTGCCGAACCGCGATCTCGCGGGCCACGGCCTTGACGCTGCCGGCGCGGACGCCGATCACTTTCAGCGCCCCTCTGGCCGCGGGAACCGGGCGCGCCTTCTCGTCCACCCTCTCGTCGAGAGCGGTCCGAATGTCCTTTAGGAGGGAGGCGACGGGCGGGGAAGCGATCTTGGCCATACGCGGACGACGCGAGAGTTTATCACGTCGGCGGGCGTTCGGACACCTCACGCACGGGCCCGCGCGCCCGGCGGCCTCCACCTTCCCCGGCCGATGCTACACCGTACCCCCCTCCGTGCAACCCCAAACGCCGCGCCCGGCGCGCGGTCCCGCGCCCCCCTCGGAGCGGTCGATCCGGCCACCTCCGAGGAGGAGCTCGGGCCGGTCCGGGGCGTAGAAGACCGCCGACTGTCCCGGTGCGGCCGCGCGAACCGGCTCCTCGAAGACCAGGCGGGCGCGGCCCCCGCGCCGCGTCTCTCCGTCGAGAAGCTCGAGCCGCGCCGGCACGTCCGGATGCCGGGACCGGATCCGCGCGAGGACGGGATACGACGTCCCGGCTGGCGGGACCTGGAGGTTCACGTCCCGCAGCGGGACCACGCGCGAGAGGAGCTCCTCGCCGCTTCCCACGACCAGCCGTCCCTCCGCCGCGCGGATCTCGACGACGTAGAGCGGCTCGCCCGCGGCGACTCCCAGCCCCCTGCGCTGCCCCACCGTGTAGCCGAGCGCCCCCGGATGCGGCCCGAGGGGCGTACCGTCGGATCTCATGAGCTCGCCGGGAAGGGCTGCCGGATGACTCGGGAGCTCGAACCCGAGGCTCGCCGCTTCCCGTCGGATGAAGCCGGCCGGTCCGTCCGCGGCCGGAACGAAGCAGATCTCCTGCGAGTCGGGTTTGTCCCAGTTCGGCAGCCCCGCCTCGCGCGCGAGCTCCCGGACTTCCGGCTTCGTCAGGTCGCCGAGCGGGAACCGGGCTCCGGCGAGCTGCTCGGGCGTCAGCTCGTACAGGAAGTAGGTCTGGTCCTTCGCGGCGTCGCGGGCCTTGAGGAGCCGGAACTCTCCCGTCCCCTCGTCCCGTTCGAGGCGCGCGTAGTGCCCCGTGGCCACCGCCTCGCACCCGAGCGCCCGCGCTCTTCGGAAGAGGGCGTCGAACTTCACCTCCGTGTTGCAGGTGAGGCACGGCACGGGCGTCTCGCCCTCCAGGTACGACGCGACGAACGGCCGGACGACCGCTTCGAGGAACTTCTCCCGCAAGTCGAGCGTGTAGTGCGGCACGCCGACCGCCTCGGCGGCCCGGCGCGCCGTGCGAAGGTCGTCGAGGGTGCAGCAGCGGCCTTCGCCCGCCCCGCCGCCCTCGCGGTCGTGATCCCAGAGGTGCATCGAGACCCCGACCACCTCCGCACCTTCCCTCGCGAGAAGGAGCGCCGCGACCGAGGAGTCGACCCCGCCCGACATGGCGACGGCGATCCGCATACACTCCGCAGTTTACGTGCCGGGGCCACCCGCCCCGCGGAGGAGCCGATGCCACGTCCCGCCCCGCTCTCCCCCGGCGAGATCGCCGACCGCCTCGCCTCGCTTCCCGGCTGGACCTTCGCGGACGGCGCGCTCCGCCGGGAGTTCGTCTTCGCCGATTTCCCGGAGGCGTTCGCGTTCCTGACGCGGGTCGCGCTGGCCGCCGAGAAGCTGGACCATCACCCCGAGTGGACGAACGTCTGGTCGCGCGTCTCCGTCGTGCTCACGACGCACGACGCGGGCGGCGTCACCGAGCTCGACTTCCGGCTGGCCGAAGTGATGCATCGCCTGATGAGAAATGGGGATTGAACCTGGTGCGTTCGCATCAGGTCCGAGGGTAGAATCCGCCCCCGGAATGGAAGCTCCCGACAGCCACGAGGATCTCCTCGAGCTCCTCTCCAAGAGCGGCAAGGCCGTCTTCGCGATCGACTCCTCGGACCGGATCGTTCTCTGGAACACCGGCGCGGAGAGGCTCCTCGGCTACCCCGCCGCCGATGTCCTCGGGCGGAGCTGTCACCAGGCGATGGCGGGCCGGGACGTCTACGGCAACCGCTACTGCTTCGGGGAGTGCCCGATCCTCCGGATGCGCGACCGGGGCGAGACGATCCAGCCCTTCGAGATCGTCCTCGAGTCGCGCGACGCCGGGCCGAAGCGGCTCCGCTGCTCGATCCTCTCGATCCCCGGCCAGCGTCCGGAGCTGACGACGCTCGTCCACATCCTCGCCGAGACGAACGGAGCCCATCCGGACCCGGGGGGCTTCTTCCAGCGCTTCTCCGGCCCCGTCCAGCACCCGAGCCTCGCGCCGCTCGTCCCGCCGCGCCCGTCGACCTCGCCGCTGACGAAGCGCGAGCAGGAGGTCCTCCGCCTTCTCTCCGAGGGGAAGAAGACCGACGAGATGGGCGAGCAGCTCTTCATCAGCGACGTCACCGTGCGGAACCACATCCAGAACATCCTCCGGAAGCTGAACGTCCATTCGAAGCTCGAAGCGGTCGTCTACGCGTACCAGAACCAGCTGATCTGAGGCGGCGGACAGCCCGGGAACGCGAAAGCGGCGGCCGAGGCCGCCGCTTTCCTCACCCGCGGGCGCGCTCCGGCGCCCCGGGGCTCACTTCCCCTTCTCGAGCGACTTGACGACGTCCTCGAGGCCGTTCTCGATGGCGTCCTTCACCGTGGAGCCGCGGGACTTGTGGCGGATCTGGAAGACGATCTTCCCGGAGGAGTCCTTCCCGATCAGCTCCTGAACGGCGCCGGGGTTCGCGTACCAGCCCCCCCAGAAGCGGGCCGCGCCGCTCGGCTCCCAGGCGTGGGCGACGTTCCCCTCGATCGTCAGGTCGGCCTTCCCGCCGCTCACGACCTCCCAGCCGAGCTTCTTCGACTCCTGGATCCACTGCTCGGCGTACTCCTTGCCGTACTCGGCGGCGTGGCGCGCCTCCTTGTCCTTCTCCGTCGCGGAGAACTCCTTCACGGCGACGCTCTTGTAGCTGCCGGCGGAGTAGCCGTCGAAGAAGACCCAGTCGGCCTCCTTCCCCTCGACGAGCTTGTCGTAGTCCTTGAGCCAGGTCGTGGGCTCGTCCTTCTCGCGGGAGGCGTCGTCGTCCTGGAAACGCTTCCCGGCGGCGAAGGCCGGCAGCGCGACGAGCGCGGCGAGGGCGAGGATGCTGGTCATCCAAAACGGTTGCA
>JAGOBQ010000554.1 GCA_017999215.1 Thermoanaerobaculia bacterium | reverse complement strand
GCTCACGGCGAAGGCGCAGGACCAGCTCAAGCGCGAGCTCGACCTCATCGAGAAGCTCGACCTCGCCGGCTACTTCCTCGTCGTCCACGACGTCGTCGAGTTCTGCCGGCGGGAGAACGTCCTCGTCCAGGGGCGCGGCTCGGCCGCGAACAGCGCCGTCTGCTACGCCCTCTCCATCACCGCGGTCGACCCGGTGAAGATGGAGCTCCTCTTCGAGCGCTTCCTCTCGGAGGAGCGGGGCGAGTGGCCCGACATCGACCTCGACCTCCCCTCGGGCGACGCGCGGGAGAAGGTGATCCAGCACGTCTACGCGACGTACGGCGTCCACGGCGCGGCGATGACGGCGAACTGCATCACCTACCGCGACCGCTCCGCCGCGCGCGAGACGGCCAAGGCCCTCGGCTTCTCGACCGAGCAGGTCGACACGCTCGCCAAGCGCCTCGCGACCTGGAGCTTCGGGGAATACAGAGACGCCGCCGGCTCGCTCACGGCGCGGGAGACGGGCGACGGGGACCCGAAGGAGGCGGCCGCGGCCCGCGCCGCCGCTTTCGCCGAGGGGACGGCGGGACCGCCCTCCCTCCCCCCGAAGATGGCCGACGAGATGCGCGCCGCCGGCTTCGACCCCGACGACGTGAGGCTCCGGCACTTCGGCTCCCTCTTCCGCCGCATCCAGAACCTCCCGCGGCACCTCGGCCAGCACTCGGGCGGGATGGTCGTCGCGGGCGGGCGGCTCGACGAGGTCGTCCCGCTCGAGCCGGCCGCGATGCCGGGGCGCGTCGTCATCCAGTGGGACAAGGACGACTGCGCCGACCTCGGCATCATCAAGATCGACCTCCTCGGCCTCGGGATGCTCGGCGCCATCGCCGAGATGGTCCCGACGATCCGGTCGGCCGAAGGGGTCCACGTCGACCTCGCGCACCTGCCGCACGACGACCCGGCCGTCTACGAGATTCTGAACAAGGCAGACACCGTCGGGCTCTTCCAGGTGGAGAGCCGCGCGCAGATGGCCTCGCTTCCGCGGAACGCCCCGCGCTGCTTCTACGACCTCGTCGTCCAGGTCGCGATCATCCGGCCGGGGCCGATCCAGGGCGGCATGGTCCACCCCTTCTTCGACCGGCGGCAGGGGCGCATCCCCGTCGAGTACCCGCACCCCTCGCTCGAGCCGATCCTCAAGCGCACGCTCGGCGTCCCGCTCTTCCAGGAGCAGCTCCTGAAGATCGCCATGGTCGCGGCCGGCTTCACGGGCGGCGAGGCCGAGGAGCTGCGCCGCGCGATGGGCTTCAAGCGCTCGAGCGAGCGGATGGCCGTCATCGAGGGGCGCCTCCGCGCCGGGATGACGGAGCGCGGCATCGTCGGAGAGGCGCAGGAGCAGATCGTCCGCTCCATCACGTCGTTCGCGCTCTACGGCTTCCCCGAGTCGCACGCGGCGAGCTTCGCCCTCATCGCCTGGGCGAGCGGCTGGCTGAAGGTCCACCACCCCGCCGCGTTCCTTGCCGGCCTCCTCAATGCCTGGCCGATGGGCTTCTACCACCCGGCGACGCTCGTGAAGGACGCCCAGCACCACGGGACGGACGTCCTCCCGATCGACGTGACCCGCTCCGGCCGCCTCTGCCGCGTCGAGCGACTGTGCGGAGGGTGGCCGAAGCACCTTCCGCGCCCGTCGCCTGCCGTCGTCACGCCGTCGCTCGCCGTCCGCCTCGGCCTGCGCTACGTCCGCGGCCTGCGCGCCTCCACGGCCGACGCGATCGAGCGCGAGGCGGCCCGCGCCCCCTTCGCCGGGGTGAAGGACCTCGCCCGCCGCGCCGCGCTCCGCGAGGACGAGCTCTCCGCCCTCGCCCACGCCGGCGCCTTCGCGACGCTCCCCGACGCGGCGACCGGCGAGACGGGCCTGACGCGCCGGACCGCCCTCTGGCAGGCCGCCTCCGCCGCGCGCGACCTGGGACCGCTCTACGACACCCTCGAAGACGACGTCGCCTCGCCCCTCCCCGAGATGAGCCGCTTCGAGGAGACCGTCTCCGACTACCAGACGACCGAGATGACGGCCGGCCCGCACCTCGTCGCCCACTTCCGCGCGCAGCTGAAGCGCGAGGGCGTCCTCTCCGCGGCCGACCTCATGCGCGCCCCCGACGGCGCGATGGTGAAGACCGCCGGCGTCATCGTCGTGAGGCAGCGCCCCGGCACGGCGAAGGGCTTCGTCTTCCTCTCCCTCGAGGACGAGACCGGGATGTGCCAGGCGATCCTCCGCCCCGATCTCTTCCGCGAGAACCGCGCCCTCGTCGTCGGCTCCCCCGCCCTCGTCGTCGAGGGGCGCCTCCAGAAGAAGGACGGAACGCTCTCGATCCGCGCCGAGCGCTTCGAGCGGATGAGCCTCGAGGAGCCGATCCCGGAGCTGCGCAAGCCCGTCTCGCCGCCCTACCCGCGGCACCGCGAGAGCACCCCGCCGAGCCACGATTTCCGGTGACCGGCGTCGCCCCTCAGGACCCGGGGGAAGAGGCGGCCCGAGAACGGCGACGACGCAGTCCGAGCGCCCCTGACCCGCCGCGGCCTACTTCAGCTTCCCCTCCTTCACCGCGGCCGAGACCCGTGGGATGAACGCGTCCGGGGAGAGGAACTCGAGCAGGGAGAAGCGCTCCTTGAAGCTCTTCAGGACGTCGTCCGTCACCATCTGCTCCACGGTGCGCCCCTCCTCGAGGTTCTTCCGCACGATCCCGATCATTGCGACGAGCGCCTCGCGGTAGGCCTTCACGCCCGCCGCGTCCAGGTCTCGCCCGTGACCGCTGACGAACGTCGTCTTCTCGGGGAAGACGTCCAGCACGTCGTCGAGGAAGGCGAGGTAGCCCGCGACATCCTCCACCGCCGGGACGCTCTCCGACAGGAGGAGGTCCCCCATCGCCACGACGGACTCCGACGGGAACCAGACGATCACGTCCTCGTCGGAGTGAAGGCCCGGCCGCGGAATGAGCCGGACGGCGCCTTCCCCCGTGCCGAGCAGGTACGGCGCCGGGAGCGTGCGCCCCGAGCGCCCCGTGAGCGGTTCCGCCTCTCGCTTGACGGCCGGAACCGCCGCGCCTGCGGCGAGCGAGGCCGCCGTAATGACAGCGCCCGGCGACGGCGCGATGGAGTTGCCGGCGACGTGGTCCCCGTGCCCGTGGGTGTTGATCAGGACCTTCACCCCCGCCTTCGACGTCGCGGCGATCTCCTTCTTCAGGCCGTCGCCCGCCCTCGTCGAGAAGCCCGAGCCGACGACGACGGCGCCGTCGGCCCCCGAAAAGACGACGACGTTGTTCCTCATGCCCCAGGGGAACGCGACGCGGCGAACGTTCGGCGAGAGCTGCGTC
>JAGOBQ010000555.1 GCA_017999215.1 Thermoanaerobaculia bacterium | reverse complement strand
GCGGGACGAGCTTGATCGCGAGGCCCGCCGTCGACCAGAGGAGCGCCGCGCCGGCGATGGAGAGGCGGCCGGCGCGCGGGGCGAGCGGGGCGTCCATTCAGCGGGCGAGGACGAGGACGGGGACGGTGAGGGCGAGGGCGCGCTCGGGAAGGCAGGTCCCCTCGCCGCACGCGCGATAGCGGAGCGAGACCGCGACGGGGTGCTCTCCCCGGGCCGCCCCCTCGCGCACCTCGAAGACGAGCGTCACGCCGACCCGTCCCTCGTAGCCCGGCTCGGAGGAGCCGTCCGCGTGCGTGACCGTGCCCCGCGGCGGCAGCTCCACCGCGACACAGCGGAGCCCCGGTCCGCCCCAGGCGTCGACGGCGAGCGGCGTCTCCCCCGTCAGGGCCCAGCCCTCGGCGACGTCCACCGCCACCCGCACCTCGAGCATCTCGCCCGGCGCGGCCCTGTCGGTGGAGAGGGAGGCCGCGACCCGGACCGGCCCGCTCGGCTCGGCCGGCCCTCCCCGCGCCGTCTCCGAGCGGCTCTCCTCTCCGTCGTCCGCCTTCGCGCCTCCTCCGGCCTCCTCGTCCGGGCTCGTTGCGGGCGGCCTCAGCAGGCCGCTCGTCCGGAGCTCCTCCCACGCCAGGTGCCACGACTCCGTCCCGTGCGGGACGCGCTCCATGAGACCGGAGAGCTCCTCCACCTCCGAAAGCGCCGCGGCGGCGAGGGCCTCGTCGCCGTCGCGCCGCGCGAGGCGGGCCATCGCACGCGCCGCCGCCGCCGGCGCGGAGGGGATCGCCTTGTCGAAGAGGTCGCGCGTCCGCGCGAAGAGCCGCTCGTGGCCTTCGCCCGTGAACGCGAGCCCGGGGACCCCCGGACGGCCGAACCGAGCGCGAAGGGCGGAGACGGTCCGGCGCGCTTCCGCGGCCCAGCGCGCCTTTCCGGACGGCTCGGGCTCGGCCTCGGCGAGGTCGAGGAGAGCGAGGGCGAGGAACGCCTCGTCCTCGAGGAACGCCGGGATCCGCGCCTCGCCCTCCTTCCACGTCCGGAAGAGCCGGCCCGAGGCGTCGCGCATCCGCGTCAGGAGGAACTCCGCCGAGGCGCGGGCGGCGTCGAGGTAGCGCGGCTCGCCGAGGATCGACGAGGCGACGGCGAGCCCGGAGACGGCGAGGGCGTTCCAGCCCGCGATCCGCTTGTCGTCGGTCCCGGGCGGGACGCGGAGGCGCCGCCGCTCGAGCAGGCGCGCGCGGATCGGCGCGAGCCGCCGCTCCTCCTCGGACGAGGGCTCCCCGGCGAGGTGGAGGACGTTCCGGCCCGTCGCGCGGCCGGTCGACTCGTCGTGGAAGTTCCCCTCGGGCCGGACGCGGTAGGCGGAGGCGAAGAACGCCGCGTCGTCTCCGGCGGCCGAGCGCACCTCCTCCTCGGTGAAGACGAAGTAGCGCCCCTCCTCCCCTTCCGAGTCGGCGTCGGTCGCGGCGAAGAAGCCCCCCTCGTCGCCCCGCATCTCGGCGAGCAGCCAGTCCCCGATCCCGCGCGCCGTCCGCCAGTAGAGGTCGCGCCCCGTCAGGACGAACGCCCGCGCGTAGAGCGCGAGGAGCTGGGCGTTGTCGGTGAGCATCTTCTCGAAGTGCGGGAGGAGCCACCGCTCGTCGGTCGAATAGCGGTGGAAGCCGCCGGCGAGGTGGTCGTGGATCCCGCCGAGGGCCATCTCGTCGAGCGTCTTCAACGCCATCGACCGGGCGATCGAGTCCCCCTCGACGCCCTTCAGGAGGAGCCACTCGAGGGCGAGGTGGGGCGGGAACTTCGGCGCGCCGCCGAAGCCGCCGTGCCGGGCGTCGAACGTCCGCTTGAGCGTCTCGGTCAGGACGCTCCCCGTCCGCGCGGTCAGCGGTTCGCGCCCGGCGCGATCGGTGATGCGCCCCGCGCGCTCCACCTCCGCGACGATCTCGTCGGCCCCCTTCGAGAGCTCCTCGCGCCGCTCCCTCCACGCCTCGGAGAGCTTCTCGAGGATCGTCCGGAACCCCGCCTGGCCCCGCCGGTCCTCGCGCGGGAAGTACGTCCCGCCGAAGAACGGGCGGCCGTCGGGGAAGAGGAACGCGGAGAGCGGCCAGCCGCCGCGCCCGACCATCGTCTGAACCGCGCTCATGTAGACGTCGTCGACGTCGGGCCGCTCCTCGCGGTCGACTTTCACCGACACGAACCGTTCGTTCAGGAGCGCCGCGATCCCCTCGTCCTCGAACGACTCCCGCTCCATGACGTGGCACCAGTGGCAGGCCGAGTAGCCGATGGAGAGGAAGAGCGGCTTGTCCTCGCGCCGCGCCTTCTCGAACGCCTCCTCCCCCCACGGGAACCAGTCGACCGGGTTGTGCGCGTGCTGGCGCAGGTAGGGAGACGGCTCTTTCGCGAGCCGGTTCGGGGGACGATCGGACCGCTGCATGCGCCGATTCTGCCGCACCCGGCGGAGCCGGCCGCAGCCGGACCTCGCCCACCCGACCGAGGAGGGCGGCGGGCGACCAGGGCGCTCGGAGCGCGGCGTCTCCCGCCCGCGCGGGCATCCCCCCGCGCCGGGTTAGCATCCGCCGCCATGACGAACGGCTCCCCCGCGGCCCCTTCGGTCCGCACACGGTTCCCCGGCGTCCTCGCTCGCACCGGAGCTCTCCTCCTCGCCGCCTTCTTCGCCTGCGCGGCTCCCGCGGCCGGTCCGGCCTCCTGGGACGACGCGAAGCGGATGTCGATCGACGAGCTCGCCCGCCTCCTGAAGGACCCCTCGGCCGCGAAGCCGGAGATGTTCCACGTCGGCTTCCGCGTCCTCTTCGCCCAGGCTCACATTCCGGGCTCCCGGTTCGCCGGTCCCGGGGCGAGCCCCGCCGGCCTCGAGACGCTCCGAAAGGCCGTGGCCGCGGTGCCGAAGTCGAAGACGATCGTCCTCTACTGCGGCTGCTGCCCGTGGGAGAAGTGCCCGAACATGGAGCAGCCGTGGCGGCTCCTCGTCGCGGCCGGGTTCACCGACGTCCGCGTCCTCTACATCCCGACGAACTTCGGCCGGGACTGGGTCGGGAAGGGGCACCCCTCGGCCTCGGGGAGCGGCGACCGTGGCTGAGCGGCGCCGTCGCCTCTTCTCCGTCGCGGTCCTCCTCGTCGGTTCCGCGCTCCTCGCGCCCGACGTCCGGGCCGGGAACCCGGCCGCGCCGAAGACCGGCGACCCGGCCCCCGCCCTCGACCTCGTCGACCTCGACGGGAAGAAGGTCGACCTCTCTTCGCTCCGGGGAAGGGTCGTCGTCGTCGACTTCTGGGCCACCTGGTGCGCGCCCTGCCGCTCCCAGGCCCCGAAGTTCGAGGAGCTCGCGAACGAGTAC
>JAGOBQ010000553.1 GCA_017999215.1 Thermoanaerobaculia bacterium | reverse complement strand
GACGTCCTGTTCGTTCAGCGACTTGTCGCCTTTCAGCAGCGACTCGATGACCTGACGAAGCCGGTCGGCGTCTACGGGCATGGGTCCTCCTTCTCCGGGCTCGCCTTGTGCGAGTTCGACAATTATCGCCCAAAATCTGCGATCCGGCTCAATACCGCGGGACGCTCGGGTCGATCCGGCTCGACCAGGCGAGGATCCCTCCCTCGAGGTTCACGGCTCCGGGAACGCCGCTCTTCCGGAGGAACTGGACGACGGTGGCGCTCCGCTGGCCGCTCCGGCAGGCCACGACGACCGTCGCGTCGTGCGGCACCTCGTCGAGGTGCTGCGGCACCTCGCGCATCGGGACGTGGTGGACCGGGAAGGGAAAGGGCGCCGTCTGGAGCTCGAGCGGCTCGCGGACGTCCAGGACGAACGGCGTCTCCCCGGCATCGAGAAGCGCCTTCAGCTCTTCGACCGTCATCGCGTCCCTTTCCCCCTCCGGACCGTCCCGTGCGGCCGGAGCGGCGTCAGAGCGTCGGGAGGAGCGTCTTCACCTCGAGCGGCGGCAGCTCGGGCAGCTTCTCGCCCCACTCCTTCAGGACCTTCCACGGATAGAGCCCGTCGCTGTGCCCGTCCTTCCAGAAGAGCTGCAGCGCGTAGCCTCCGACGGGGCTCGTCGCGGCGACCTCGAACGAAGAGCCCGTGTAGGGCTTCTGGGGAGGTTTCGCGAGGCGCCCGAACAGGTCGCGCTCGCCGGCGCAGCCGGCGCACGGACAGAGACGGCGAAGCGCCTGCAATGGGATGTAGGTCTCGGTTCCGTCCGACCAGGAGACGGCGAGCTCGTCGCCGATGACGAGGACGTTGGCGGGAGGCGGGGCCATGTCCGGATCGTACCCCGCCTCCCGCGCCGCGCGGTCCGTCAGGGGAACGTGAACGTGCAGGCCTGGACCTCCGCGCCGGGAGCGACGTCGAGGAGGCCCGCGCACTTGCTCCCCGAGGTCGCCTGGACCGAATAGCTGAACCGCGCGGTCGTCGGGCTCCCCGCGCACGTCGCGGCGTGCTTCACGTAGAGCGTATAGGTCCCGAACGGGAGCCGGTTCCCCTCGTAGACGACGCTCTCGGTCCGGTTCCCCGCGCCGCAGGCGGCCGGCAGCTTGCGCCCGCCCTGCTGCGTCGCCACGTCGATCCCTCCCGGGCCGGCGATCCGCACGTCGAGGTCGGCGTCGCCCGACCAGCTCGCGAGGCCGGTCAGGTACTGCGGCGTCCCCTGCGCGTCCACGCGGATCGTGGCGACGGTGGCGTTCGTCGCCGACCCGCCCTTCCCGTCCGTCACGGTGAGCGAGACCGGGAACGTCCCGGCGGACTGGAACGTGAAGCTCGCGGTCGAGCCGGTGGCCGATCCCGAGCCGAAGTTCCAGCTGTAGGTCAGCGAATCGTTGTCCGGGTCGGAGGCCGTCGCGGTCGCCGTCACCTGGAGCGGGACGGAGCCGTAGAGCGGCGTCACGCTCGCGGAGCCGATCGTCGGCGCGGCGTTCTCGTCGTCGCCGTTCTGGGACGCGGCGACGGCGACTCCGGCCACCACGACGCCGGCCCCGATGCCGAAGACCGCTCCGGCGGAGAGTCCTCCCGTCTTCGCCGCGGCCGCGCCGGCCGCCGCACCGGTCCCCGAGGAGAGGGCGCTCGAGAGGGAGACGACCGCCCCGGTCACGAGGATGACCTTCGCGATGTCGTCCTTGTTGAATCCGGGCGGGACCGGCTCCTGCCCCGCCCGCGTCAACCCCACCGTGAGCCCCTCACGCGGCGAGGCGCTCGTGACGACGGCCGCCGCCGTCCGCTCGTCCCGGCAGACGGTCTTGTCCGTCACGGGGGGCGCGTAGGCCGGCGTCGTCTTCGGCAGGCTCGCGAGGTCGAGCGCCTGCAGGTAGTAGTCGATCCCGGGGATGCCGGGGAGCGGGCGCGGGAGCTCGCCGACGAGGTCCTCGGGCGCCCGCGCCTTCATCAGGACGTAGTAGTAGTCCTCGGTCCCCGAGGCGCGAAAGTAGACGAAGCTCTGGTCCAGCTCCTTGCCCGGCAGGACGCGGGCGTCGACGAGCGGCCGGGCCTCCGTGGAGAGGCACTTCAGCGGGTCGTGGGCGATCGAGAGCCGGGGGCTCTCCCCGGGCGCGGCCCTCTTCACGACCGGGTCGGTCTCCGGCGCCGGCGCGGCGAAAGCGCCGGTCGCGAGCGTCGCGGCCAGGACGATCACGAACGCCTGTCGGAGCGGCAGCGGGAGCTCGGGGAGCGCGGCCTTCTGCTTCACGGGCGGACCTCCTCGGTTCGGCCGGCAGCCCGTCGGACGCGTCTCGCCGACGCGCGAAGAGACGGACCCCCGGCGGGTGTATCCGGTGCGAATCGGTTCTTTCAGTTGAAGGCGACTATACCGCCGACCCGCCGCGGCGGGTCGGTGCGCCGGATCACGGGCAGGGGCCGATCTCGAGGGTCCGCGACCAGGAGTCGCCGGAACCGTCCGTGACCTTGATCGTCTTGAGGAACGAGGCGCCGATCGGCCCCTGGAACGCCCAGAGCGGCTCCTTCCGGCCGACGCGGACCTTCGCCGGCGGCGGCGGGGAGGTGACCGGGCGGAAGTTCGTGACGCTCATCCCGACGTTCTCCTCGACGTGGTCGAGCGCGAGGTCGCGCTCCGCCTCGTTCGCGAAGTAGGCCTCGATCGTGACGAGCTGTCCCGGCTGCGGCCGCCTCGGCCGGACCTCGAACTCGATCTGGAAGAGGCCGGAGTCGGGCTTCGCCGCCCGGGTCTGGGGTCCGCTCCCGACGTCGAATCCGGGGGCGAATCCTCGGGTCTTCCCCTGGGCGAAGCTCGTCGGCCCCATCTGGACGCAGAGGCCGTCCCCCGCGGCCGCCGTCGGGGTCGGTCTCTCCGCGGCGACACGGACCGTGGGGCGCGGCGTCGGGACCTTCACGACGATCGGCTTCGTCGGCTCGACGCGGGGCGTCGGCAGCGGCGGGGCCTCCGTCGGGACGACGGTCGGCCCGGGGAACGGCGTCGCCGGCGGGAAGACCGCCGTCGGCGTCGGGAGCGGGAGTCCGGGCGTCGGGACGGCGGTCGGCTGCGGGAGAGGGGGCGTCGGGACCGGCCGCCCCAGGCCGGGGATCAGCCCGCTCCTGTAGAGGAGCGTCCCGCCGAGGCCGACGAAGAGAAGCCCGGCGACGGCGACGGCGATCGGGAGGATCGGGGAGCGCGCCGGGGCCGCAGGGCGCGCGGGCGGGCGGGGCGGCCCGCGCCGCGCGGCGCCCGAGGGGGCCGGGGCGGGGGGCGCGGCGGCGGGGGGCGCGGGGACCGCGCCCGGGCTCTGCGCCGTCGCCTTCGTCCGCTCCGG
>JAGOBQ010000552.1 GCA_017999215.1 Thermoanaerobaculia bacterium | reverse complement strand
ACGTGCGCGGGGCGGCCCCCGGTGAATCCCGGGCGCCGGAAGAACCCCGAGCTGATCGCCCGCGAGTGGAAGGGGGCGCAGGGCCTCGCCGAGGATGTCCGCTACTACGGGAAGTGGATGCGCGACGAGGCCGAGAAGCGGATCGGCCACCTCTACCCGAAGGTCGAGGTGACCCCCGAGATGGCGAAGGGGCGCCCCGACCTGAAGCCGTACGTCGGGAAGAAGCTGACCGTCATCGCCTGGCTCTGGGCGCGGACGGTGAAGAGTCCGAACCCGGCCTTCTCGACTGTGGATGTTCCCCTCACCTCGACTTTCATGCTCTCCGCAAGAAAGGGCAAGGAGGCATACGTCGAGCCGCGACTCGGAGAGGCGGGATACCGGTTCACGGTGAAGCTGGGCATGCCGAGCGATGAGGTCGAGGCGAGACGAGGGACACGAGCAGGGAAGGCCCAGGACTTCATCTGCTTGATGAGCGGTGTGGTCATACCGAGATCCTACGTGCGCGAGGAGGGAAAGGCTGGCCGGCTGGGAGCTCGGCTGATGGCCATCGTTGTGGACGGTGGACGGGAGCGCCTCTTCTTGTCTCCGACCGGAGTCGAGGAGGAGGTGGCGCGAAGACCTGACGAAGACGAGGTGGTTCGAGATGGCCGCACCACGTTCCTCTCCGGACCGACTCCAACCCGCGCAATGATCACAGGCGGCGTCTGCTCGGCTTATGGACTGACGACTTGGGGAAGCCTCTTTACGTCCCGCCAGCTTCTCGCCCTATCGACCTATTCCGATCTGATTCTCGAGGCACGGGCTCGCATTCGTGCAGAAGCTCGCGATAGGGGGCTCTCGGACGAGGGTGAGCCACTCCGAAACGCTGGCAACGGCGCCAAGGCATATGCGGAGGCGGTCGGGATCTACCTGGGCTTCTGCGTAGACAAGATGACGGACACGAACACGTCTCTCTGTAGCTGGCAGGTGGATCCGCCACGGCTGCGCGCGACTTTCGGGCGTCAGGCCCTTCCGATGGTTTGGGACTACGCTGAAGCGAACGTCTTCGGTGATGCCGCCGGAGACTTCGGAAGATGCGTGTCCTCGCTCATCGAGGTCTTGGACCGCCTGGGCCTAGAGGGAGAGGGGTCGGCAGAACAACGCAATGCACAGTCGTTGAAGCTGGATAGGCCGCGGATCGTCTCCACCGATCCCCCCTATTACGACAACATCGGCTACGCTGACTTATCGGATTTCTTCTATGTCTGGCTGCGCCGCGCGCTCCGGTCTGTGTTCCCCGACCTCTTCGCCACGCTCGCCGTGCCGAAGGGCGATGAGCTTGTCGCGACGCTGTTCCGACATGGCACGAAAGAGAGAGCCGAGAGCTACTTCCTCGACGGTATGACCGAGGTGATGCGACGCCTGTCCGAGCAATCCCACCCCGGTTTCCCGATCACGATTTACTACGCGTTCAAGCAGGCGGAGAGCGAACCCGAGGTGGGGACAGCCAGCACCGGTTGGCAGACGTTTCTCGACGCCGTCATTCGCTCGGGGTTAGGGATAAGCGGCACGTGGCCGATGCGATCTGAGCTTGCCACACGCAATGTGGGACGAGACACCAATGCTCTAGCCTCCAGCATCGTCCTCGTCTGCCGCCCTCGCCCCGACGACGCCCCCACTGCCACCCGCCGCGAGTTCGTCACCGCGCTCAAGTCCGAGCTCCCCACCGCCCTCGCCCACTTGCAACGCGGCAACATCGCCCCCGTCGACCTCGCGCAGGCGGCGATCGGGCCGGGGATGGCGGTCTACACGCGTTACTCGAAGGTCCTCGACGCCGAGGGGAAGCCGCTCTCCGTGCGCGAGGCGCTCGCACTCATCAACCAGACCCTCGACGAGTCGCTCGCGGAGCAGGAGGGCGACTTCGACGCGGACACCCGCTGGGCGCTCACCTGGTTCGAGCAGTCGGGGTTCGCCGAGGGGGAATACGGCGTCGCCGAGCAGCTCTCGAAATCGAAGAACACGAGCGTCGCGGGCATGGTCGAGGCGGCGATCCTGAAGTCGAGTCGAGGGAAGGCACTGCTCCTGAAGCCGGCTGAGCTACCCGCGACCTGGGACCCAGAGACCGACACGCGCCTCACGGCATGGGAGATGGTCCATCACCTGATCCGCGTCCTCGAGGCGGGGGGAGAGGCCGCCGCCGCGCGGCTCGCGGCGAAGCTGAAGAGCCGAGCCGAAGTCGCCCGCGAGCTCGCCTACCGGCTCTACACCATATGCGAGCGGAAAATGCGGGCGCCCGAGGCGCTCTCTTACAACGCCCTCGTCCAGAGCTGGCCCGAGATCCTCCGGCTCGCCCAGGAAGGCGGCAGCCGCGAGGCGGCGCAGGCCGGTCTCTTCGCCGACGCATGAACGAACGAGCCTTCCCATCAGGGATGGTCGGATCTGACTCGACTCGTCCTTCGCGGAAGGACAGCAGGGGACGAACACCATGGCACTGACGAACCAGGAACGCGTCGGCAAGGCGATGGACCACCTCCGGGCGGGCCTGGCCCCGTTCGTCGAACGGGAGCTGAGGAACGCGCACGCGGACCGAGCCCGGGCGGAGGCGCTGAAGCTCGTGGGCGAGGAGCCGAACGTCGCAAAGCGGCCGCTCGCCGACTGGGACGTGGCGGCGCTCCTGAAGGTGATGCGCGGGGCGTGGACGGACGTCTTTGGCCGGGTCCTCGGGCGGGCCGAGCGGACGCTCGTCCACGAGCTGGGTGACTGGCGGAACGACTGGGCGCACCAGAAGGCGCTCTCGAGCGACGACGCGGATCGGGCGCTCGACTCGATGGCCCGCCTCCTGACGGCGATCTCGGCCCCGGAGGCCGACGAGGTGGCCAGGATGAAGCTCGAGCTGCGCCGCCTCGTCTACGACGAGCAGGTGCGGAGCGAGAAGCGGAAGGCGGGGGGCTCGCTCATCGACGTCGCGGCGAGCGGGACGCTGAAGCCGTGGCGCGAGGTGGTGACGCCGCACGCCGACGTGGCGAGTGGCGGCTACCAGCAGGCCGAGTTCGCGGCGGACCTCTGGCAGGTGCATCTGGGCGAGGGGACGCCCGAGTACCGCGACCCGACGGAGTTCTTTCGCCGGACGTACCTGACTGAGAGCCTCCGGGCGCTCCTCGTCAACGGCATCCGGCGGATCTACGGCAAGGGGGGCGACCCGGTCGTCCAGCTCCAGACGAACTTCGGCGGCGGCAAGACCCACTCGATGCTGGCGCTCTACCACCCCTTGTCCGGCATCTCGGCCAAGAGCCTGCCGGGGGTCGAGGCTGTCTCCTCTACCCATCTCCGAGCCCACGAGCACAGGCATGACATCCTATGCCGCCATCTGATTGAAAAAA
>JAGOBQ010000077.1 GCA_017999215.1 Thermoanaerobaculia bacterium | reverse complement strand
CGAGGGCCCCCTGTGTGTTCGGCATCTCCTCGCCCGAGGCGAGCCGCTCGGCCGTCTCCTCGATGTAGGCGCGGCCCGCCTCGGGCCTCACGGCGTGCGGGACGATGAGCTTGTGGGTGTAGCCCTGCTTCTCGGAGAGGGGCGCGCCCCCCTGGAGGCGGTCCTTCGAGTACGGGATCGCCCGGTCGAGCGCGGCCCAGCCGGCGCCGAGGCCGAACGCGGCGACCATGAGGCGCGTGTAGCCGAAGACGAGCTGGGCCTGGAGGAGCCCCTGGCCCTCGACGCCGCCGACCAGGTTCTCGACGGGGACGTAGACGTCGGAGAGCGAGAGGGCCGCGGTGTTCGAGGCGCGCAGGCCGTGCTTGTCCTCGGGCTTGCCGTGGGAGAAGCCCTCGGCCCCCTTCTCGAGGATGAACCAGGTCGGGCCGGCCGGCGTGTTCGCGAGGATCGTGTAGACGTCGGCGTAGCCGCCGTTGCTGATCCACTGCTTGGCGCCGTTGATCCGGTACCCGACGGTCTTCCCGTCCTCGACGACGGGCGTCGCCGTCGTCTTCAGGGCGCCGAGGTCCGAGCCGGCCGCGGGCTCCGTCGCGCCGTAGGCGAAGAGGAGCCCCTCCTCGGCGATGCGGCCGAGCCAGTGCTTCTTCTGCTCCTCGGTGCCGCCGAAGGAGATCGGGTCGGACCCGAGGAACGTCGCCAGGACGCCGGTCGCCACGCCGAGGTCGATCGCCGCCATCAGCTCGCAGGTCCGGTAGACGTCCCACGCGCTCCCGCCGAAGCCGCCGTACTCCTCGGGGATGAAGACGAGCTGGATTCCGAGCGTGTTCGGGTCGCAGAGCGCCCGGACGTCGTCCACCGGGAACTCGTCGGCGTGGTCGAGCTGGAGAAGACGCGCGACCGGGAGCCGCTGCTCGGCGAAGTCGCGCAGGCTCTGGAGGGTCATCTCGAGCGAATCGGCAGGAAGGCCGGAGGTCTTCATTCGGTTCTCTCTTTCCCCCGGCGGCCCGGGCTCCCCGCGGGGCCCGCCGGACAAACGAAGAGGACCCTCTGCGGATCCTCGGAAGCGACGGGGGCTAGGGGGATGGGAGGTTGGGAGCCACAGCGAAACCGGGTGACTTTACCCGTCGCGGAGCCGGGACACAAATCGAGAACAGGTCTAGGAAATGGCGCGATGCAGCGCCGTAACATTCACCAGTTCAGCGAGTTGGGGTGAGCGCTCGCTCAGCGTCGGAGCGCTGCCGTATCGTTCGAAGGAGGGCGGGCCGAGATGACGGACAGACGTCCACGGAATCCGGGGTTTTCCGATGTCCACGATCCCGGCATCGACGGGAGCGGCGACAGGGCGCACGACTCCCTTCCCCCCTTCACGTTCCGCCATCGAATCATCCCGGCGGTCCACGCGGTCGTCGCCGAGCGGTTCGACGGAAGCGATCCCGGTCTCGCCGCCGTCTACGCGGCGGTGACGGCCCGATCGTCCAACGCCGTCCTGCCCGGAGAGCTCCCCTACTCCGTCCTTGCGGGAAGCGTCTTCGTCTGCCTGGACGGGGAGGAAGAGCTGGTCGTCGGGCCGGGGTCCGGGGCCGGGGGCGGCCACCGCTTCCACGCCTGGGCCGGCCGCCGGCACCCGTCCGGCCGAATGGAAGTGGCGGACCTCTCGACCCGGCACTTCAACGCGTGGCTCGACCTCCCCGGTCTCCCGCGCTTTCCGCGCGCCGTCTGGGCCTACGAAGACGACGTCCCGCGGGCGTTCCGCTACGCCGCCTCCGCGGAGGCCACGGAGCGGGCTCGGGAGAGTCTCCGGACCTCATGCGAGGAGTCGGTGGTCGGCGCCGCGCGCGAGGTCGTCGAACGCCTGCGCGCGACCGCCGGGTGAGGCGACTCCGGCGCGCGGGGACGGTCGCGATCTGAGTCGGTCCGGAAGAGCCCGCGCTTCCGCCCGGGTCGGCCCGTTCGGTGCATCGGGGAGGGGGAAAACTGGAGCGGGCGACGAGGGTTGAACTCGCGACATCCAGCTTGGGAAGCTGGCGCTCTACCAACTGAGCTACGCCCGCTCGAGGCGTGGGACGCACCTTGTACCGTTTCCGGGGCGCGGCGTCAAGGCGAGAGAGGGCCTCCGGGCGGGGATTCCCCGGCGGTCGGCGGCCCTCCCGGGGCGGCCCCGGCGATCGCGGACGAGGCCCGGAAGACGTAGTGGACGCCCGAGGCGATCGTCAGGAGGAACGTCGCCACGAAGCAGGCGTCCGCCACCCACGACGGCATGCGGCCGATGTTGTTCATGAGGATCGCGACGACCGTCGAGATCTCGGCGAAGGTGTTCGCCTTCCCGAGGAAGGTCGGCGGGAACGACTTGATGCCGAGGCCGAGGGCCATGACGAGGGCGACGACGACGATCAGGACGTCCCGGGCGACCGTCAGAAGGACGAGCCAGAGCGGAATGTGAATGTTCGAAGGAGTCGACTTCAGCGCGAAGACGATGAACGTCGAGACGAGGAGGAGCTTGTCCGCCGCCGGGTCGAGGAGCGCCCCGAGCGGGGAGGCCATCCCGAAGTGCCGGGCGAGGTAGCCGTCGACGAAGTCGCTGACCGCCATCGCGAAGAAGATCGCGAAGGCCTGTCCGTGCTGGCCCTCGAGGACCGCGTTTATGAGGAACGGGATCGCGACGAGCCGCGCGAAGGTCAGCAGGTTCGGCAGGGTCCAGGGGCGAAGCTCCATCGCGCCTCAGCCGCTCGCGGACTCCCCCTCGAGCCGGACGTAGATGGCCTTCCCTTTCGGCACGATCAGGTTCTCCCGGGCGAGCTGCGACATCGTCCGCGAGACGGTCTCCCGGCTGGAGCCGATCGTGTCGGCGATCTCCCTCTGCGACGGGCGCACGACGACCGTCCAGCCCCCGCCCGCCTTTCTCCCTCGCTCGTCGGCGAGGTCGCGGAAGTAGCGCGCGAGCCGGCCCTTCACGTCGAGCGAGGCGAGCCCCTCGATCGTCGCGTTCGCGTGGCGTAGCCGGCGGGAGAAGGTGGAGAGGAGACCCCGGAAGAGGATGAAGTTCCCCTTCAGGAGGTCGAAGAACGCCTCCCTCGTCAGGACGGCGAGCTCGGAGCGTTCGGCGGCCGTCACCGTGGCGGAGCGAGGCGCCTCGTCGAGGAGAGCCATCTCGCCGAAGCAGTCGCCCGCGGAAAGTGTGGAGAGGACGACCTCGCGTCCCTCCGGGGAGAGGATCGAGACCGCGACGCGTCCCTTCACGAGGACGAAGAAGGAGTCGCCTGGCTGTCCCTGGGTGACGATCCGCTCGCCCCGGCGATACGTCCGGACGGTCGCCGCCCTCGCCAGAGCAACCCGGTCGGCCGTCGTCAGCCCCTCGAAGAGGGAAACCTTCGCGAAGAGGTCGGGGGCGGCGTTCATCTGGTACCTCCCTCACGCCCGATTCGGGCGGCCTTTTCCATGGCCCTCAAGGCCTCGCGGCCGGTCACGTTGCGGGATGGCGTCGGGCCGAGTATCCCGCAATCGACGAGAGAAGCCGCATCCGCGGCCGAGAGGCAGCCCTTCGGAGGCCGTCCGCGGCCCGCGAGAAGGGCGACCCGCCGAAGCGCACCGGCGAGCTCGGTGCGGCTGACGGCCCGCTCCGTCCCGACCCGATGCGTCTCGGCGGAGACGTCGAGGATGCCGAGGCCGATCGCCTTGACGAGCGGCCCCTGGTCGGACCGGCCGACGACGTCGACCGCGATCTCCGTTCCCGGAGGCACGAGCGCCTCCCGAAACTCGGGAACGGTCCACCAGAGGAGCGACGCCAGCTGCGCCCGCGTCAGGCGCGCGGACTCCGCCGCCGCCCGCGCGGACTCGGGCAGGTTCTGGACCTTGAACTCGAAACGGGCCTCCTCGGCCTTCACCGTCGAGGCCGGGTCCGAGGAGGACGCCTCTTCGTAGAGCGTGGCCGCGTCGGCCCAGCGCCCCGCCTTCGCGGCCGCGTCGCCCGCGAACGCCGCGACGGCGACGTCGGACGGAGCCCTCCTCCGGGCCTCGCGGGCCCAGGTCCAGGCGTCCTCGTGGCGGCCGCCGGCCGACGCCGTCCTCGAGAGGAGGACGAGCGCGGCCACCGACTCCGGCTCGAGCTGAAGCAGGGAATTCGCGTGGCGGCGGGCCGCGTCGAGGTCTCCGGCGGCGAGGGCCTGCTCGGCGGAGACGCGCTTCGAGGCGGCGACGGAGGCGCGGAACGTCTCGACCCGCACGCGAGTCCGCGCGTCGGACGGGACGAGCCGCGAGAGAGCCCGATACGCCTCGAGCGCTTCCGAGGCCTCGCCCTCTTCGGCGGAGAGGTCGGCGTCCGCCTCGAGGGCCGCGATCCAGCCCGGGTGCGCGGTCCTCGCCTCTGCGAAGAAGCTCCGCGCCTCGTCTCGCCGCCCCTCGGCGAGATCGACGTAGGCGCGCGCGAGGCGGAGCGCAGGCGACGCCCCCCCCTTGCGGACGGCGAGGGCGCGGGACGCCGTCGCGGCGTCGCCCCGGCGGAGCGCCGCGACGGCCGCGTCGAGAGCCTTCGATTCCCGGGTCGTCGGGGCCGGGGGCGGGGCGCCCTCCCGAGGGTCGCGGAACGCGAACGGGGCGTCGGCGGAAACGGCCGTCACCGGCGGCGGCGCCGGGGCGCAGCCGCCCGCGACGGCGAGAAGGAACGCGACGACGAGGCCGGCGGTCGGCAGGTTGGCGCGGGGCGCCCGGGACGGAGAGGGGTCGGACGAGCTCAATCCGTCGTCGGACCTCAGGGGGCCGGCGCGGGGGCCGGCGCGGCCGGACGGACGGCAGCCGTCGCGACGGACGCGATGGCGTGCTTGTAGATCATCTCTTCGCGCCCGTCGACCTCGAGGACCACGGCGTACTTGTCGAAGCGCCGGATGCGGCCCAGCCTCGTCCGCTCGGAGAGGAGGACCACCTCGACGAGGGTGTTCTCCTTGCGGAGCTGGTAGAAGAATCCGTCCTGAACGTTGATCGGCGGCTTGTTGATCATCGACGTCTCCCTTCGAAAAGATCAGGAGAAGAGCGGGCGAGCCGCGGTGACCACCTCTTCGAGGAGGTCGGGCGCGTCGGCCCGGATAGGAAAGAAATCCGGCTCGGACCGGAACCACGTTTCCTGCCGCTTCGCGTAGCGGCGTGTCTGGCGAATCACCGTGTCGGCCCATTCCGAGGGCGGCAGACGGCCCTCGAGAAGGGCCGCCGTCTCGCGGTATCCGATGGCGGCCATGCCCGGAGCGCTCACCGGTACGCCCGCCTCGAGGAGGCGCCTCACCTCGCCGGCGAGCGGGGCCATGATGGAGTCTCGAAACCTCCTTTCGATTCTTCCATAGAGGACGGGGCGCGGCAACGTGAGCAGGACTTTCACGGACGGACCGTCCCACCGCTCGCCGGGCCGCTCGCGGAAGAGATCCGAAGGGCGCCGTCCGGTCGAGACGGCGATTTCCAGGTATCGAATGGCACGCGCCCCGTCCTTTAGCGAGATTCGTGCCCCGCTTTGGGGGTCGAGGAGCGAGAGGGCGCGGACGAGCCATGCCGCTCCCCGGCGCGCCTCGACCCGCCGCAGCGCCTCGCGCAGGCGCTCGTCGCGCGGGGGGCCGACGAAGAGCCCCTCGAAGAAGGCCCGGACGTAGAAGCCGGTCCCCCCGCAGAGGATCGGGAGCTTCCCTCTCGAGAGGATCTCCCGGGCCGACGCGCGGGCGAGGCGGGCGAACTCCCCCGCGCTGAATGGATCGGTCGGCTCCTTCAGGTCGATCAGGTGATGCGGAACCCCGCGCCGCTCCTCGAGCGTCGGCTTGGCCGTGCCGGCGTCGATTCCCCGGTAGGCGGTGAACGCGTCGGCCGAGATGACCTCCCCGCCGAGCCGGAGGGCCGTCTCGACGGCGAGGGCCGACTTCCCCGTCGCCGTCGCCCCGACGATCGCGAGGACACCCCGCGGCGCCGTCACGGGATCCCTCCGGGGAGGCCCGCGAACGGACGCGACGGGAGGATCCGGCCGTCGCGGAAGAGGAGCGCGACGTCGCCGTGCCGGTCGGTGCGGAAGACGCGCGCCCCGGACGATTCCAGCCGCTCGATCACCTCGCGTCCCGGATGGCCGAATCGGTTCCGGCGGCCGGCGCTGACGAGGGCGATCCTGGGACGGACCTCCCGGAGGAGCTCCTCGGTCGTGGAGGTGCGGCTGCCGTGGTGAGGGACCTTCAGGACGTCGGCCGAGAGGTCGCCGCCGCGGCCCACGAGATCGGCCTCGGCGCGGGCCTCGACGTCTCCCGTCAGGAGGATGCGCCGACCGCCGAGGCGCGCGGCGACGACGAGCGAGCCGTTGTTCTCCGGCGCGCGCGGATAGCTCCCGGGTCCCGGGTGGAGCACCTCGAAGTCGATTCCCGCCGCCCGGAAGCGGTCGCCCGCTCCGAGCGACTCGACCGGAGGACGGCCCCCCGAGACGGCCTCGAGGGCCTCGTCGAGGAACGGATTGCGCGGCGCGCCGCGCGGAAGGTAGAGGCGGCCGACCGGGACGAGGCGCAGCAGCGACACGAGACCCCGCGAGTGGTCGGGGTGCGGGTGAGAGAGGACGACGGCGTCGAACGAGACGGCCCCGAGCGCGGCGAGCCGCGGAAGGAGACGCGTCCGGCCGAAGTCGTACGCGGCGTCGAACGTCCCTCCGCCGTCGACGAGGACGCGCCCCGTCCGGGTGACGAGGAGGAAGGAGTCCCCCTGCCCGACGTCGAGCGCGACGAGCCGCGCCTCGCCGGGCCGCGCGGCCGACGAGGGGCGGGCCGAGACGAGGAAGACGAGGGCGACGGCTCCGCCGAGGGCGGCGCGGCGCGGGCCCCGGTTCCTGAGAACGCCCGCGGCGGCGAGAAGGAGCCCGAGGAGCGCCGCCACGGCGAACGGGGGCGTCGGGACGACGCGGACGGCGCCGAGCGCGTCGAGGAGCCGGAGGAGGCCGAGGATCGTCCCGGAGAGGAGCGCGAGCGGGGCGAGCGCGAGCGAGGCGACGACCGGCCCCGCCAGGAGGAGCGGCAGGAGGAGGACGGCCGCGAAGAGGAAGACGCTCGCGATCGGCACGACGACGAGGTTCGACAGGAGCGCCACGAAGGGGACGACGTGGAAGACGGCGGCCTGGATCGGGAAGACGCAGAGCTCGGCGCCGATCGTCGCCGCGAGGCCGTCGGCGAGGGGGGCCGGGAGCCGCTCCCGGAGCGGACGCGCGAAGAGAGGCGCGAGCGCCGCGATGCCGAAGACGGCGGAATAGGTGAGGAGGAAGCCGACGTCGAAGAGCCGGGAGGGATCGAGGGCGAGGAGGAGGAGGGCCGAGAGGCCGAAGACCTGCCCGGGCGAGGTGGGGCGCCCGAGGAGCCGGGCGCCGAGGTAGAGGCCGATCATGAGCGCCGCGCGCAGGACGGGAGCGCGGCCGCCGGTGAAGGCGGCGAACGCGGCGGTGGCGAGGAGGACGATCGCGTCCCGCGTGGCCGGCCGCGGCCGGAAGGGGCGAAGCGCCGCGGCGAGGCCGAGCGCGAGGAGCCCGACGTGGAGGCCGGAGATCGAGAGGACGTGGGCGACGCCGCCGTCCCGAAACGCCGAGACGGTGGCCGGGGAGAGGCGGTCGGTTTCGCCCAGGAGAAGCGCCCCGGCGAGCGCCGCGGCCTCCCGTTCGCCGGGGGACGCTCCCTCGAGCCCGTTCAGGAGCCGGCGGCTCGCGGCGCGGTGGAGGCGTGCGAGGGCGCCGAGCGGTCCCCGGGGGCCGTCGAGGAGCTCGATCTGCGCCGCGGATTTCTGCGGCAGCCGCGGCTCGGGGGCGAGGACGAAGGGACTCTGCGGGATCGCGCCGACGTCCGGCAGGCGAAGCGGGCCCCGGAGGCGAACGAGGTCGCCGTAGCCCGCGTGCGCTCCGGGGTCCGACTCCCCCGCCACGCTCACGACGAGGCGACCGGGCAGCTCGACACTCGCTCCCTCCCGCCGCGCCTCCTCGACGTCGACGCGCGCGGACCAGAGCGACCCGCTCCGCGTCCAGTACGTGACGAGCCGGCCCCGGACCTCGAAGACGTCGTCTTCCGCCGCGGACGCGGCCGTCTGTCGCGCCGCCTCCCGGTCGACGACGAGCCCGGGGCGCGAGCGGGCGAACGCCAGGAGGACGACGAGGAGGAGGCCGCCGGCGGCCGCGAGGGCTCGGGTACCCCGAAGTCCCGCGACGACGGCCGCGCCGGCGCCGAGCGCGAGGGCGAGCGTCAGGATCGGGGTGGGCGGGAAAGGCAGCTCGACGGCGAGGAGGATCCCCGCGGCGAAGGCGAGGGCCGCCGGGACCGCCGGCGACGGCGCCCGGAGCGACCACGAGCGCCTCATCCGCGCCTCTCGAGCCTCGCGAGCGTCTCGACGTGGTGCGTTCCGGGAAAGAGGTCGAGGAGCGTCAGGGAGGAGACGCGGTAGCGCGGGAGGAGCGCGGCGAGGTCCCGCGCGAACGTCGCGGGGTCGCAGGAGACGAGGAAGAGGCTCTTCGGCGCGATCCGGAGGAGCGCCTTCCGAACGGCGGGCGCGAGCCCCTCGCGCGGCGGGTCCGCAAAGACGACGTCGCGCCTTTCCCGCTCCCTGTGGAGGTGCTCCTCGACGCGCCGGACGACCGCGCGCCCTCGTCCGGGGAGCCCTTCGCTCTTCCACGCCGCGAGGTTCGCGACGAGGTCCGCCCCGGAGGAGCGGTCGGACTCCACCGCATCGGTCTCGAATCCGGCCTCGAGCAGCGCCCGCGTCAGGAAGCCGGCGCCGGCGTAGAGGTCGAGGGCCCCGCGCGAGACCCCGGCGCGGGCCGCATCCCGCGCGGCCGCGCGCGCCTCCTCGAGGAAGGGGTCGAGGAGGAAGCGGTTGGCCTGGAAGAACGAGGAGACCGAGACGTGGAAAGGCGCCCCCGCGACCAGGAGCCGGAGCGACGACCTGCCGCGCGAAGCGGCGAGACGCCCGGAGAAGAGGACCCGGACGCCGTCCAGGGGGCCGTGCAGCGCCGCGGCGATCTTCTCGGGCTCGGGGAGGGCCCTGTCGAGCCGGATCTCTCCGAGGAGCGGGGACCCGTCGGTTCCCTCGAGCGTCTGCAGCTCGCACGCGGGGACGTTCGACGCGGCGAGCGCCGCCCGGACGGCCGGGCGCCGCTCGAGGAGAGCCGCCGAGACGACCTCGCCCGCCTCGAGGTCGGCCACGCGCGAGGAGCTCCTGCCCAGGAACCCCAGCGCCCCGATCCCGTCCCAGTGAAGGCGGCTCCGAAGCCGATAGCTGCGGGGCGAGGCGACGAGGCGAACCCCGGGGATCTCTCCGTCCGGGACGCGTCCGATCCTGCGGAGGGCGTCTCGCACGAGCTCCTCCTTCAGCGGGCCGTGCGACTCGATGCGGGCGGCCGGCCAGTCGCACCCGCCGCACGCTCCGTCCCGGGCGAGGGGACAGACGTCGTCGGCCGCCCTCCGGTGCGGCCCGGGCGAGAGGACGGAGAGGACCTCGGCGCGAAGCAGGCGGGGACCGTCGCTTCGCGGCTCGACGAGGAGGCGGTCCCCCGGCAGCCCGCCGGCGACGAGGACGACCGCGCCGTCGAGCCGCGCGAGGCCGCTTCCTCCCGGGACGACGCGCTCCACGGTGACCTCGCGCGCCACCGTTCAGCCTCCGAGCAGCGTCAGGGCGGGAAGGCCGAACCGCCGGCGCAGCGCCCGCGCCCGCAGGGCGCGCTGGATTCGTCCGCGCGCCTCCTTCGAGAGGGCGGAGAGGTCTCCCGCCTCCTCCTCGACCGACCGTTCGAGCGCCGCCCTCTCCGCGTCGCCGAGCGCCTTCTCGAGCCTCTTCACGAGAGTCTTCTCCACCCCCTTGAGGCCCTCCTCGAGCGATTCGAGCCCGGCGGCGGCGTCGAGCTCGGCGAGAGCGGCCCGCGCCGCGCAAAGCGCGTCGCGAACGATCGTCGGATCGGTCTCCGCAAGAGCGCTCTCCCCGGCCGTCTCGAGCGCCTCCGCGAGGGAGGCGAGACGGGGGGCCGCGTCGAGACCGTCCGCCGGCGTTTCCGTCCGCCCGCCGTGCGCGCCGACGAGGCCGCGCCGCTCCATCTCCCAGAGGACCTCGACGGCGTTCGCGCAGTAGGAGAGGCTGGAGATCTTCGAGAGGTCGCCCCGCGCGCGCTTCCTCTCGAAGGCCTCGCGGACGGCTCGGATCACCGTGCCGGACGGGATGCCGCTCTCGCGCCACGCGCAGATGAGCCGCCAGTCCTTCGGCGAGAGGAGGAACGGCGTGCCCCGCTCGGCGATGAAGGCCTCCTCGACACGCGTGCCGTAGGACGCCTCGTCCTCCGCGCCGTCAGGAGCGCCGGAGAGGGCGGGCGTCGGCGTTCCGGTCATGGAGGATCTTCAGCCCGCGAAGGGTGAGGTCGGAATCGACGACGGCGAGGTCGGGCGACGCGGAGGCGTAGAGGGGCGCGAGCCCCCCGGTGGCCACGACCTTCATCCCGGGCTCGCCGAGCTCGGCGCGGATCCGGGCGATCAGCCCCTCGGCCTGCGCGAGGACGCCCCAGTAGAGGCCCGACTGGATGCTCTGCGCGGTGTTCTTCCCGACGACCTTCTCCGGCCGGTGAAGGTCGACGCGCGAGAGGCGGGCGGCGCGTGAGAAGAGGGCGTCGGCGCTGATGCCCGGGCCCGGGCAGATGACGCCGCCGAGGTAGTCCCCCGAGGCGGAGACGACGTCGAACGTCGTCGCGGTGCCGAAGTCGACGACGATGCACGGGGCGCCGTACCGCGCGACGGCCGCCACGGCGTTGACGATCCGGTCCGCGCCCACCTCGGACGGCTGGTCGTAGAGGATCTTCATCCCCGTCTTCACGCCCGGCGCCACGAAGAGGGGGTCGATGCCGAACGCGTCGCGGCAGGCCGCGCGAATCGGGAAGTCCTGAGGAGGGACGACGGAGGAGACGATGACGTCGTCGACCTCCCCGACCTTCCGCCCCTTCCCTTCGATGACCGCGCGGAGGGCGAGCGCGTGCTCGTCGGAGGTCCTCTCCCGGACCGTCGTCAGCCGGGCCGTCGCGACGAGCGCGTCCGCCTCGAAGAAGCCGAGGACGGTGTTCGTGTTCCCGACGTCCAGCGCGAGGAGGAGTCCCATCCGTTCCTCAGAAGCCCGTCACGTCGCCCGAGATCAGCTCCGCCACGCCGTCGTCGGTCTCGAGCCGGAGGAGCCCGTCCGGCGTCAGGCCGGAGTAACGCCCGCGGACGACCCGCTCGCCGTCTCGGACCTCGAGCGGGTCGCCCTCGCGGTGGAGCGTGACCGCGGCGAACGCCGCGGGGAGGTCGTCGATCTCCCCCTCGAGGGTCTCGTCGAGCGCGGAGAGGACCGCGACGAGCGGAAGGTCGCCGCGAAGAAGGGTCGCGTCGACTCCTTCCAGGGCGAGCGACGTCGCGGCGGAGAGCCCGAGGGAGTCCAGCTCCGCGCGCGTCGTGAAGACGTTCAGCCCCACGCCGACGACGACGTAGCCCGCCCCCTCCGGAAGGGCCCGCCCCTCGACGAGGATCCCGGCGAGCTTCTTCCCGCGGCAGAAGAGGTCGTTCGGCCACTTCAGCCGCAGCTCGACGCCCCACGCCGCGGAGAGGGCCCGTGCGAGCCGGATGCCGGCCGTCACAGGAACGCGGATCCGTCCCGGCCCTTCGGGCCAGGGGGCGACGAGCGAGACCGCGACGGCCCCCTCGCCGATCGTCGACCAGCTCCGCCCCGCCCGCCCCTTCCCCGCCGTCTGCCGGCGGGCGGCGACGCAGGTCGGGAGGAGGTCGGTGTCCTCGGCGACCATCCTCTCGATCAGGGCGCGCGCGACGTCGTTCGTCGACGCCGTCTCGCCGAGGAGGACGACGTTCGCGACGCGCCCGAAGCGCGCCCCCCCGAGCGGCGCGAGGGAGCCGAGCGGGTCCGTCACCGGCCCCCGGCCTCCCCGAGGTTCGTCACGAGCTTCGCGCGGCGCGCGGCGAGCTCCTCGAGCTG
>JAGOBQ010000551.1 GCA_017999215.1 Thermoanaerobaculia bacterium | reverse complement strand
GTCCCGCATCGATCACATCCTGCGCGGCCGGCGCGTACGCGTCGCTCGCGCCTCCGGCCGCCAGTTCGAGAGGTCCGCAGGGAGCAGCCGAGGTCGCGGGCCTCTTGGTCGACGTAGTCCGCGAAGTACGTCCCCATCCCGACGCCGAACTCCGGGTCCGGCTCGTCGTGCCACTGGAGGAGCCAGGGAACGAGCTCCTGGAGGCCGGCCAGGAGGGGGACGAGCTTCTCCTTCGGCCAGCCCTCGTTCGCCTTCACCTTCTCGTACCAGGCCGAGAGCGCCTTCGCCCGCTGGAGGTGGTCCCAGCCGGCCCAGCCGCAGACGGGCGACGGATCGACGGACCGCTCCGCACCCGGGTAGAGGACGAACTCCTCCTTCGGCACGTCGAGCTTGCCGCGGTGCGACCAGTAGGAGGCCTTCGCGAAGTCCTTGCTGTCGTACTTCGGCGGGACGGGGATCGTCCCCACGTCCTCGCCGCGGTCTTCCCGGCGCTGGAGCGCCCAGGTCTCCTCCCAGAGCGCCCGCTTCCGCAGACCCGACTCGGCGTAGCGGAAGGCGGCGAGGTACGGGACCCCTTCCTCGAGGACGAGCTCCTTCACGAGCGCCTCGACGTCGACGTCCGGCCGACCGGAGTAGAGGCGGGCGACCTCGAGGAAGTCCTCGTCGCGCCGCACGCGATCCGCGAGGTGAGTGGTCGACTGCAGCTCCGCCGAGGGCCAGCAGCGCGGCTCCTCGAGGCGCGCGAGGAGCCAGGAGCGGAAAGCTCGGCTCTCCATCTCCTCCCACGGCTCCTGGGCCCAGCGCCGCTTGTACTCGGGCTTCTCGATCAGGGCGATGTTCGCGTTCGTGGCGATGGAAGCGATTCGACGCTCGACGAGGTCGCGGTAGGCCGCCGGCCAGCGCTCGGGGATCTCGGTGATCGGCGTCGAGCCGTGCCGCTCGAACCACTTCGTCTCGACCTCGCCCGCAGTCATCGCCCGCGCGAGGACGATCTCGAACGCCCGCTCGCCGAGCGCGACCTCGGGGACGGCGTCGAAACCGCCGTGCGCCTCGTAGGTCAGGTCGTCGTCGATAAGGTCGTAGAGGCGGTAGACCTGCCAGTCGAGCTCTTCCTGCAGGGCTATCTGGCGGCGGCGGAGGGACGCGGCGGTGGCCCGGGCGGCATCGAGGGTGGCGCGGGTGGAAGCGGGTCGAGAACTCGAAAGAATGGATGGCGGGAGGTTCTTGGCGCGCTGGCGTGCGAGCGTGTCGACCGTATCCGCCTCGCGTCTCCCCGCTTGCCAACCAGACGGGATAGGAAACGACAGGAGTTTCGAGCCGTCGTACTCGAAGCGGTCGGCCCAGTGCTCTTCGCCCATGCCTTTGTTAAAGCAGTTGGACTTCAGCCAGAAACACGCCGTTGAGCTGTTTAGAAGGCCGAGGAGCCGAGTGTGGTCCTCCTCGCTTGCACTTGCGGGTAGTTTGATGATTGGCGCTGTCTGCTTAAAGACCTTCCCGCCCCGGTCGAGGACGAAGTGGTTGTGAGTGGCTACAAAGGCGAAAGTGATGGAGAGTGGTGTGCGTAGCCTGCCGAGAGTCACTTGATGCCACTCCCACCAGGGCCTTCCTTCCGTGAAATACGTCTCCTTCGAGAAGGTTGCACGGTTCCCGAGCGTGGTCCGAGCCGGCCAGAGCCAGCGATGCATGCCGGGCACTCTGTCGAGGGGAAGGAGCGACAGCGTTTCGTACGGGAACAGCACATGTTCGCCGTCGCCTATACCCCAGTCGCGAGCATCGTCACCGATTACGAGGCGACAGAAGGCATGAGCTTCGACCCCTTGGCGCGCGAAGGCCCGCGGAGGCGCCAGCATGGCCTCGTCCGCGTTCGTCATGCCGAAGACGCCTATGGCGTCCACCACGTCGTTCAACGGCCAGTTCGCGTGCTCCTCAATCAGCTCCTTGAGCTCCGCCGCCCCACCCCCGCCCAGGCTCCACGGGTGCTTCGCGAATCGCTCCCTCTCAACATCGCTCACGCTGACGAACAGGCCTTTTTCGTCCGACTGATCCGCGAGCCCGACGATTTCCGACCAAACCAGGCCCCTCGCTGGATCCTCAGGTGGCTTCGGCTCGCCCCGAATCCCCATCACGGCGCGCACGGACGTGCCGAGCGGTTTCCGCCCCCGCATCACGAGAATCGCCGTCGGCGTACCGTCTGGTTTCCCATGGCCCGGTATCCACGCCCCCGACGTGTCGAGAACGTGCGTCAGATCCCACTTCGGCAGGAACTCCTCGACGAGCTTTGATCCGAACTCCCGCTTCATGAACGCGTTCGAGACGATCGCCCCGAGCCATCCCGCTGTCCCCCGCCCATCCGCTCCCGGCTGCTCGCAGAGGTCGACGAGCCGCTCCATGAAGGGGCACACCAGCGAGTACTTCCCCTTGCACGTGCTGAACTTCGACCGGTAGAGCTGATTCAGCCCCGCGTCCTTCACCGTGATGTACGGCGGGTTCGCGACCACGGCGTGATAACGCCGGCCGAGGATGCGGCGAAGCTCGTCGGCGTCCTCGGTCTCATAGAGATGCCCCAGCGGGTCCTCGCCGACGAGGAAGAGCTGCCGGTCCTCGCTCCGCTTCCCCGGCACGGGCCCGTGAAGGAGGCTGTCCCCGACGGCGACGTTGACCTTGAGATCGGGTGCGTCCGCGAGGCGCGCGACGCCCGCCTGCTTCAGCGCCGCGACGAGGAGCCGGAACCGCGCGATGGCCGCGGCGTACGGGTTCAGGTCGACGCCGAAGACGGCAGAAAGCGCGTTCTGCGCGATGGCCGGGCCGGGGAGGCCGGGCTGGTTCTCCTGCCAGAGGCGGGCGAGGCGGTGGAAGGCGCCGAGGAGGAAGTGGCCGCTGCCGCAGGCCGGGTCGATGAGGGTGACCTTCTCATACCCGAGCGCTTCGATGGCGGGCGTGAGCGTCCGGTCGAGGAGGAACTCCTCGACGAAGTCGGGCGTCTGGAGGAGGGCGTACGTCTTCCGCGCGCTCTCGGAGAGGTCCTGGTAGAGATCGCCGAGGAAACGCGTGCCGGCGGCCGGGTCGACGAAGTCGTGGACCGTCGCGCCCGTCTCCGGCTCGATCGACCGGAAGAAGCGGAGGAGCTCCTTGGCGCCATCGGCCGTCGGGGCGAGGGTGAGCGCGCGGTTGTGCCTCCGGTCGAAGAGGTGGCGGGCGCCCGGGAGGCGGCCGACCTCCTCGAAGACGGAGAGGAGGTACTCGCGGTCGGCGTGCGCGGGGTTCCGGCGGAGGTGCTCCTCGCGGTGGCCGTCGGCGAGGGCGCGCAGCTCGGGCGAGGCGCCGAAGAGGAAGCGGTGCGGCGCGCCGGCGCGGGCGTCGAG
>JAGOBQ010000550.1 GCA_017999215.1 Thermoanaerobaculia bacterium | reverse complement strand
CCTCGGACGTCGACCTCGTGGCCCTCATGCTCGCGGTCGTCGCGGAGAAGACGGGCTACCCGGCCGACATGCTGAACCTCGGGATGGACCTCGAGGGGGACCTCGGGATCGACTCGATCAAGAGGGTCGAGATCCTGTCCGCCGTCGCCGACCAGGTGCCCGAGCTCCGGTCGGTGGACATGGGTCACATGGGTTCGCTGCGCACCCTCGGCGCCATCGTCGAGTACATGAAGGGCGTCGGGCAGCCGGGAGCGGCGTCCGTTGCGGCTCCGACGACGGCGCCCGCGACGGCGCCCGTTGCGGTTCCGGCCGCGCCCGCGGCGGTCCACGCCGCGAAGGCCGCTTCCGCGCTGGGCCGGTTCGCTCTCGAGAGGATCGCGGCCCCGGCCACCGGCCTCGCGCAGCCCGGACTCCTCTCGGGCGGCGAGGTCTGGGTCATCGGCTCGCCGGAGCTGAACGAGCCTCTTGCGGCCGAGCTGCGCGCTCGCGGCGTGAACGCGAAGGCGACGTCGACCCTCCCCGAGGGAGCGACGGCCTGCGTCTACCTTGGCGGCCTCCGGCACGTCGCGGACGTCGACGAGGCGATCGCGGTCAACCGCGAAGCGTTCGCCCTCGCGCGCACCCTGGCGGTGCGGCTCGAAAAGGAGCGCGGCCTCTTCGTGACGGTGCAGGACACGGGAGCCGCCTTCGGGACGGCTCCGATGGACCCGCGGCGCGCGTGGCTCGCGGGCCTGCCGGCGCTCGTGAAGACGGCGGGACAGGAGTGGCCGCAGGCCTCCCTGAAGGCCGTCGACCTCGAGCGCGGCGGACGCGGGGCGGAAGAGATCGCGAAGGCCCTCGCGGCCGAGCTCCTCGAAGGGGGCGGCGAGGCGGAGGTCGCCCTCCCGGCGGCCGGCGGCCGCTTCACGCTCCGCAGCGTCGCGAAGCCCGTGACGGCGGGAGCGCCCGTGATCGTCCCCGGCGACGTCGTCGTCGTCTCGGGAGGCGCGCGAGGCGTCACGGCCGCGTGCGTCGAGGAGTGGGCGCGGGAGAGCCCCGCGCGCTTCGTCCTCCTCGGGAGAACGCCGCTCGCGCCGGAGCCCGCGTGCTGCGCGGGGGTCGCGGACGAAGCAGGCCTGAAGAAGGCGCTCCTCGCCGAGGCCCGGGGCCGCGGCGAAAGCCCCACGCCGGCGGAGCTCGGGGCCCGGGTCCACGAGGTCCTCGCGAACCGCGAGATTCGCCGGACTCTCGCGGCGATCGCGGCCGCGGGCGGCGAGGCGCGGTACGAGGCCGCGAGCGTCGAGGACGCTGGGGCGCTCGACGCCGTCCTGGCCCGGGTCCGCTCCGAGTGGGGCCCCGTCGCCGGGCTCGTCCACGCCGCGGGCGTCCTGGCCGACCGGAACATCTCGCAGAAGACCGACGCGCAGTTCGACCGGGTCTTCGACACGAAGGTTCAGGGGCTCCGCGCGCTCCTCGCCGCCACCGCGAACGATCCGCTGAAGCTCCTCTGCGTCTTCTCGTCGGTCTCGGCCCGCTGCGGAAACAACGGTCAGGCCGACTACGCCATGGCGAACGAGGTCCTCGCGAAGGTCGCCTGGGCCGAGTCCCGCCGCCGCCCGGAGCTCCTCGTGAAGTCGTTCGGGTGGGGGCCCTGGGAGGGCGGAATGGTCACGCCGCAGCTGAAGGAGCGGTTCGCGTCGCTCGGCGTCCCGATGATCCCGCTCGCCGTCGGCGCGCGGATGTTCGTCGACGAGCTCCGCGGCGCGGAGCGGGCGGAAGTCGAGCTCGTCCTCGGCGGGGAGCCGAAGGCCGAGGCGCTCCTCTTCGCGGGCGCCGAGGCGCGAGTCCAGGAGCTCGAGGTGAAGGTCCAGCGGGGGAGCCACGGCTGGCTCGAAGGGCACTCGATCAAGGGGACCCCGGTCGTGCCGGTGGTCCTCGCGGCCGAGTGGCTCTCGCGGGCGGCCCGCTCCTTCCGGCCCGGCCTCGCGCTCGCCGCGCTGCACGACATCAAGGTCCTGAAGGGGATCCGTCTCGGAGGGTTCGACAACGGGGGAGACCGGTTCGTCATCCAGGCTCGGCAAACCTCCGGCGGTCCCGGGACCTGGCTCCAGCTGGACGTCCGCGGTTCGGCGGGGACCCACCACTACAGCGCCCGGGCCGAGCTGCGGCCCGAGCTCCGGGCCCCGGAGAGCGAGCTCCCCGAGCTCCCGCTCGGGGAGTGGTCCGGGGAGCCGATCTACCGGGACCTCCTCTTCCACCGCGGGGCGTTCGAGCTGATCGAGGAGGTCGAGGGGATCTCCGAGCACGGGGCGGGAGGGCGCGTCCTGGGCGTCGAGCGCGCCGGCTGGCCGAACGGCACGGCGAACCCCTGGCAGCTCGACGTGGCGGCCCTCGACGGAGGGCTCCAGGTCGCGGTCCTCTTCGCGCAGCGGATGCTCGGGAAGGAGAACCTGCCGACGACGATCGGCGAGCTGCGGTCGTACCGCTCCGCTCCGTCGCCGGGCGTCGTGAACGTGGCCGCGTACCGCCGCAAGGTGGGGAGCCTCGGCGTCACGACGGACATCCACTTCACCGACGACGAGGGGCGGCGCCTCGCGTCGCTCCTCGGGGTCGAGACCCACGCGTATCCGACCGGCAGCCAGGCCTGAGCCGATGCCCTTCGCCCCGATCGCCATCGTCGGGCGCTCCTGCGTCCTGCCCGGCGCGCTGGACCCGTCCGCGCTCTGGGAGCTCGTCGCCGCGGGGCGCGACGTCGTCGGCCCGGCGCCCGAAGGGCGCTGGGGCCTCGAGAAGTCCGAGGTCCTTCGCGACCCGCGCGGCCCGGCACCGGACGGCGCCTGGTCCGACCGCGGCGGCTACGTCTCGGGCTTCGAGGCGGTCTGGGACCCCGCGGGGTTCGCGGTCGGCGAGCGGGAGCTCGAAGGGCTCGACCCGCTCGTTCCCTGGGTCCTCCACACGGCGCGCGAGGCGCTGAGAGAAGCCGGAGACGGTCGGTCCGGCACGGTCGCCCGCCCTCGGACCGGCGCCGTCTTCGGCAATCTCGGCTTCCCTTCGGAAGGGATGGCCGCTTTCGCTCGGAGCGTCTGGACGGGGAACGGGCGCGCCGGCGCGGGAGCGGGAGTCGACCCGCGCAACCGCTTCATGAGCGGCGGGACGGCGGCGCTCCTCTCCCGCGCGCTCGGCCTCGGGGCGGGAGCCTTCTGCCTCGACGCCGCCTGCGCGAGCTCGCTCTACGCGATCAAGCTCGCGTGCGACCGCCTCCACGACGGCGAGGCCGACGTGATGCTCGCGGGAGCCGTTCAGCGTGCGGACGACCTCTTCCTGCACGTCGGCTTCACGGCGCTCGGTGCGCTCAGCCGGAGCGGCCGGTCGCGCCCCTTCCACCG
>JAGOBQ010000549.1 GCA_017999215.1 Thermoanaerobaculia bacterium | reverse complement strand
CTCTCACGCTGACGAGCGGCACCGGCACCCTCTCGGGCGCGACGAGCCAGGTCACGAACGCCTCGGGCCTCGCCACCTTCATCGACCTCTCGGCCGACCTCGCCGGCCTCAAGCAGCTCACCGCCGCCAGCGCCGGCCTCACCTCCGCCGTCTCCGACGCCTTCACCATCACAGCCGGACCGGCCAGCCAGCTCGTCTACGTCCAGCCGCCGACACCCGCGGCACCCGGAGCGACGATCTCTCCCGCGGTAACGGTGCAGCTGCGCGACGCGGCGACGAACCCCGTCGCCGTCGCGGGAACGACGGTCACCCTCAGCCTCACGAGCGGCACCGGCGCCCTCTCGGGCACCACCAGCCAGCTCACGAACGCTTCGGGACTGGCCACCTTCAACGACCTCTCGGTCGACACGGCCGGCCCCAAGCAGCTCACGGCTGCCAGCGCAGGCCTGACCTCCGTCGTCTCCAACACCTTCTCGATCACGTCGGCGACCGCCACCCAGGTCGCCTTCGTCCAGCAGCCGACGGATGCGCTCGCTTCTGCCACGATCGCTCCCGCGGTGACCGTGCAGCTGAGGGATGCCGCCTCGAACCCCGTCGCCATCGCGGGGACGACGATCACCCTCACGCTCTCGAGCGGAACCGGCTTCCTCTCGGGCACGACGAGCCAGGTCACGAACGCTTCGGGCCTGGCCTCCTTCGCCGATCTCTCGATCGACCTCGCGGGCTCCAAGCAGCTCACCGCCGCCTCCGCCGGCCTGGCCTCCGCCGTCTCCGGCGCCTTCACGATCGCGACCGGTCCGCCAGCCGCGATTACGGTGACCGCCGGCTCGCTTCAGAGCGCTCCGGCCTCCGAGGCCTTCCCGACCCCCCTCGTGGTGACCGTGACCGATGCGGGAGGGAACCCGGTGAGCGGAGTGACCGTCACGTTCCTCGCGCCGTCTTCCGGGCCGAGCGCCCTCCTGAGCAATGGCGGGGTCGCCACGACGAACGCGGCCGGGCGGGCCTCGGTGATTGCGACGGCGAACGGAGTTCCGGGCGGGCCGTACATCGTGACGGCCAGCGTGGGTGCGCTGCCGGTGGCGGAGTTCGCCCTGACGAACCTCTCGGCCGCGGCGGTCGCGAACGTCCCCGTCCTCGGTGGCTTCGGCATCGCCGTCTTCGCGTTCCTCCTCGCCGCCGCCGGTGCCCTGGCGACGAGAGGCGCTTTCAAGGTCTGATCGGGGAGGGGGGCGTCTGAGGGAGCCGGGTTCGCCCGGTTCCCTCCCCGCCTTCGGCGTGCGGCGACCGCGTCCGCCAAGCGCACCCGACGACACGGCGCGGGGGCGGGCCTTCGCCGCGGGAACGCTCCCTTCATCGCGCTCGACCCCGGCCGCGTCCGGGGCCTTTCCCGAGCGGGCCCGATCCCGCTTCAGCCGGCGGCCGCGCGCCTCTTCGCGAACGCGAGGATCGCTCCGAGCGCGAGCGAGAGGAACGCCGCGAAAAGGACCCGCAGCTCCGGGGGCAGGAGGAACGTCACGGTGTGCGCCGGGATCCAGAAGAGCGGGATCGTCTTCAGGAGGACGAAGCCGAGGAACCCCTTCCAGTCGATCGCCCCGGCCACCGCCCCGACGCCGACGGTCGGCACCCGCGCGAGCGAGCCCCCGGCGAGGTCGAGCCACGTGTCCGTGAGCCGGTGGAGGAGCATCAGCGCGACACCCCAGCTCAGGTTCATGACGGCGCTGATCCAGAACGCCGTCGCCACCTTCGCCCCCGTAGCGCCCGGGAGCGACGGCAGGAGCCCGGCCTTCATCGCGGCCGGGACGCCGGCGGCGTAGACCGGGAAGAGGAGAGCGAGCGCCGCGCCGAGGAGCCCCCAGACGACCGCCCGCCACGCCGGCCCCGCCGGGAGCCTCCAGCCGCCCGAGACGACGCGGATCGCGAGGAGCTCTCCCAGGCTCGCGAGGAGAGCGAACTTCAGGAAGCCCATCGCGTACGGGTGCTCGCGGGTCGCCTGGAGGACCCACGCCTGCGACGCCGGGACGGCGAGGAGGGCGACCACCGCCGCGAGCACGACGCCCCAGGCGACTCCGCCCCGCTTCACGCGCCGGCCCTCCCGTCCCGGTCGATCCCGCCCGCCGTCCGGAGGCCGTCGACGGCGAGGGCGACGAAGAGCGTCACGAGGCTCCCCGCGAGCGTGTAGAGCGGCCACGCGAGCTTCGTCCCGAAGACGACGAAGACCATCACGCCCACCCCGGCGAGGAACCCGGCGGTCGCCGCCTGCCGGGTCGTCCGCCCGCGCACGGCGAGAAGGAAGAGGCCGAGGAAGCTGCCGTAGGTGAAGGAGGCGATGCTCAGGGCGAGCTCGACGACGGCCTGCCCGGTACCGATGAAGACGAGGGCCGCTCCGGTGAGAAGGATCGCCCAGCCGAAGCTGACGCGCCGGGAGAGCCGCAGCTTCTCGTCCTCGCTCGCGAGGCGGCCCCGCTTCGTCGAGGCCCAGAGGTCGAAGACGGTGGAGCTCGAGATGGAGCTGATGGAGCCCGAGACGGTCGACATCGCGGCGGCGAGGAGGCCCGCGATGATCAGCCCCGAGAGCCCGGAGGGGACCTGCTCGACGATGAACTTCGGGAACACGGCGTCTCCCTTGAGGGGGAGGTCGCCGTAGTAGAGGAAGAGGAGCGTCCCGACGGAGAGGAAGAGCGTGAACTGGAGGATCACGGCGACGCCGCTCGCCACGAGGGCGCGTCGTCCGTCGCGGAGGCTCTCCGTCGCGAAGAGGCGCTGGACGATGATGTAGTCGGTGCCGTGCGACGCCATCGAGAGGACGGCCCCGCCGAGGATCGCCGTCAGGACGTGGTACGGCGAAGTGAGGAACGCGCCGTCGGTCTGGAAGACGGTGAGCTTGCCCGCGGCGGCGGCGGCGGCCAGCTTCGCGCCGAGCTCCGGGATCTTCGGGACGAGGACGGCCAGGGCGATGACGCCGCCGACGACGTAGACGCCGAGCTGGATCACGTCCGTCCAGATGACCGCCCGGACGCCGCCGGCCTGGACGTAGATCACCGTGACGGCGGCCGTGAGGAGGATCGCGCCGACGTAGAGCGTCGGGTCGCCGAACTCGGAGAAGAGGTTGTAGCCGCGGAAGATGACGACGAGCGGGATCGCCGTGGCGTAGAGCCTCACGCCGTCGGCGAAGATGCGCGTCAGGATGAACGTGCCGGACGCGAGCCGGCGGACCCCGGGTCCGAACGACCGCTCGAGGAGGGCGTACGACGTCGTCAGCTCCCCTTCGAAGTAGCGCGGCAGGAGGACCCAGGCGATGACGATCCGCCCGAGGAGGTAGCCGATGGAGAGCTCGAGGAAGCCCCAGGCCCCCTTCCAGGCCATCCCCGGC
>JAGOBQ010000548.1 GCA_017999215.1 Thermoanaerobaculia bacterium | reverse complement strand
CCGCGGGAGGAACGCGGCGACCTTCGGGTGAGGAACGGTGAGGCGCGAGAGGTCGTCGAAGCGGAGCCCCGGCGACATCGCGAACCGCTTCTGGTCCTCGGTCGTCTTCGGCTCGCGCGACTGCAGTACGGCCGTCCCGTCCCACGCCATCCCGGCGAAGCCGGTCGAGACCTTGTCGAGGACCCCGTCGATAACGGACGTCAGGACAACGAGCGTGAAGACGCCGAGCATCAGGAGCGTCAGCGTGAGGATCGAACGGAGCTTGTGGGACCAGAGCTCGAGGAGGCCGCCGCGGACGACCTCGAGGCCGAGCTCGAGGCGCGCGGGGAGAGAGTCCCGCCGGTTCCGGCGGGACGGCGAGGCGGCGAGCGGAAGGGCGAGGCTCTCACTCATATCGCAGAGCCTCGCTCGCCGGGGGGCTCGGCTTCGCGCGCCCCCGGACCCCCCAACGGATTCCATTGCGTTCACTCATATCTCAGAGCTTCCATGGGCGACAGCCGCGAGGCCTTCCAGGCCGGGTAGAGGGCGAAGAGGAAGCCGAAGGCGGTCGCGACGAAGAAGGCCGCGGCGAAGCTCCCGGGCGCGAGGAAGAGGGGGATGTCGAGGAAGACGCAGATCCCCTTCGAGAACGCGATGCCGAGGAGGAGGCCGACGAGGCTGCCGAGGCCTGTCAGGAGGAGCGCCTCCGTCATGAAGCTCTTGAAGACCTCGCGGCCCGAGGCGCCGATCGCCATCCGCACGCCGACCTCGCGGACCCTCTCGCCGAGGCTCGCGAGCTGGATGTTCACGTTCACCATCCCGCCCCCGATGAGCGAGAGGATCCCGGCGAGCATGAAGATCATGTTGTAGACCTGCCCCTGGCTCTCGCGCTTGCGGATCCGGGCGGCGATGTCGTCGATCCGCACGTCGTCCTGCTGGCGGTGGTTCGCCTTCAGGAGCGAGGCGAGGTCGCGGGAGAAGCCCTCCATGAGGTTCAGCTCGGGGATCTTGAACGTCACCCGGTCGACCCTCTCGTAGCGGTCGCCGTTCATCCGGGCGGCGACGAGGGCGGCCGGCACGGCGATGATCCGGTTCCGCCAGGCCATCGCGTTCGGCTCGCCGTCGCGCCAGCGGAAGACGAGCTCGCGGAGGACGCCGACGACGACGACCGGGACGTCGCCGACGCGGACCGATTGTCCGACCGCGCCGCCGGACGGGAAGAACGCGGCGGCCGCCTCCGCGCCGAGGAGGCAGACGGGGGCGCCCGCGGCGAGCTCCGTCGAGGAGAAGGCGCGCCCCTCTTCGACGTCGTAGCCGTTCAGCGGCAGGAAGTCGCCGCCGATCCCGCTCACCGAGCGCTCCTGGTCGGCGTAGGGAGACCGGACGCGGGCGCGCGCGAAGCGCTGGACGCTCGTCGCGTGGACGGCCTTCCGGTTCATCTCCTCGCCGCCGACCGCGTCGGCGTTCCGGAGGCCCAGGTTCGCCCGCTGGAGGGCGGTCGGGTTCCCGTCGCTCAGGGCGGCGGCCGGCTGGACGTTCAGCCGCTCGATGCCGCCGAGCTTCCTCCAGCGCTCGTCGGAGCGCCGCTGGCTCGAGTCGGAGATCGCGAACCCGCCGAGGACCGAGGCGACGCCCACCATGATGCCGAGCCCCTGGAGGGCCGAGCGGCCGAGATTCTCCCGGATCTCGATCCAGGCCTCGGCGACCCGCTGGCGGAAGGCGCCGGAGAAGCGCACGTCAGGCCGCCTTCGCCTCGGGCAGACGGATCAGGCCGTCGTGCAGCTCGACGCGCCGCTCGGCGAGGGCGGCGATCGAGGGGTCGTGCGTCACGAGGACGACGGTGTGCCCCTGGGCGTGGAGGTCGCGGAAGAGGGCGAGGACCTCGGCGCCGGTCTTCGAGTCGAGTGCCCCCGTCGGCTCGTCGGCGAGGAGGAGGGCCGGGCGGTTCGCGAGCGCGCGGGCGATCGCCACGCGCTGCCGCTGGCCGCCGGAGAGCTCGGCGGGGAGGCGCCCCGCCTTCTCCGGGATCCCGACCTTCTCGAGGAGCTCGAGGGCGCGGGCGCGCCGCTCCCGGCCGCCGACGCCGGCGTAGAGCATCGGGAGCTCCACGTTGCGCGCGACGGTCGCCTTCGGCAGGAGGTTGTAGGTCTGGAAGACGAAGCCGACCTTCTCGTTGCGGATGCGCGCGAGAGCGCCGCCGGAGAGCCCCTCGACGGCCTGACCGTCGAGCGCGTAGGTGCCGTCGGTCGGCGAGTCGAGGCAGCCGAGGATCGCCATCAGGGTCGACTTGCCCGAGCCGGAGGGGCCGACGAGCGCGACGAACTCCCCGCGACGGACCTCGAGGTCGATGCCGCGGAGGGCGTGCACGGCGTTCCCGTTCAGGCCGAAGACCTTCGTGAGGCCGCGGGTCGCGATGACCGCTTCCATTCTCAGTTGTCCTCGTCCTTCTCGACCTTCTTGCGGGTCGGGTCCTCGAGGCAGACCTTGTCTCCGGGGGTGAGGCCCGCGAGGATCTCCACGCGCTCGAGCGTGGCGATGCCGGCCTTCACCGGGACGGGGTTGAAGTACTCCTTCCAGTTCTCCGAGAGCCAGACGAACTTCGCGCGCCCCGAGAGGCCGTCCTTCGCCTTCGCGACGGCCTTCGGGTCGAGGTCCTTCTTCAGGACGTAGGCGACCGTCTCCCCCTCGCGCTTCTGGAGCGCCTCGAGAGGGAGCGAGAGCGCCTTCGACCGCTTCTCGCCGAGGATCTCGACGTTCGCGCTCATCCCGGTCCGGAAAGCGTCGCCGAGCTCGTCGAGCGCGACCTCGATCTCGAAGACCTTCACCTTCTCGACGAGCGTCGCGGCCGGCGCGACGAAGCGGACCTTTCCGCCGAAGACCTTCTGCGGGTACGCGTCGAGCGTGATCCGCACGGGCTGGCCCACGGCGACCTTCGCGATGTCGACCTCGTTGAGGTTCACCTTGACGATCAGCGACTTCAGGTCGGCGACGGTGAAGAGGACCGTTCCGGCGTTGAAGGAGGAGACCCCCGAGGTCACCGTCTCGCCGAGCTCGACGCCCCGCCCGATGACGACGCCGGACATCGGGCTCGTGACGTGGGCGACCTGCGAGGACGCGGCGGAGGAGATCGGGATCCCGTGGTCCTCGACGATCCGGTAGCGCGTCCGGGCCGCCTTCAGCGAATCGGCGGCGACGTCGCGGCGGGCAAGGAAGTCCTTCAGCGCTTCGTGCCCGACGAGGCCGGCGTCCCACAGCGCCTGCTGGGCCCGCAGCTGCCGCTCGGCGTCCTTGAGCCCCAGCTCGGCCTGAGAGACCGCCGCCGAGACCTCGGAGAGCGACTGGGCCTGGGTGACGTCGGGCTCCACCTCGGCGAGGACGTCTCCCGCCTTCACGACGGCCC
>JAGOBQ010000547.1 GCA_017999215.1 Thermoanaerobaculia bacterium | reverse complement strand
ACATCGACTGGATCCTCTCCCCCGCCGGCCAGGAAGTCGTCCGGGTGGCGGGGTACGTTCCCGCGGTCGTGGCTCCCGCTCCGCCCGCCTCCGCGGCTCCGCCCGCGCCCGCCCCGTCCGCACCGCCGGCTCCGGAGGCCGCCCCCGCACCATGAGCGCTCCGCCGGCCGCCGCGCCCCGCCCCGAGCGCCCCCGCCTCTCGGTCCTCGGCGAGAAGGCGCTCGAGACGCTGATCCGCCTCGCCGGCGTGAGCGCGATGCTCTTCGTCGCCGCGATTTTCTTCTTCGTCCTGCGCGAGGCCTTCCCCGTCCTCGCGAACGAGAAGTTCTCCCTCACGCAGTTCCTCTTCTCGACCGAGTGGTACCCGACCTCGGCGAAGAACGTCCGCTACGGCACCTTCGCGCTGACGATCGGGACGCTCAGCGTCACCGCGCTCGCGATCGTCATCGCCGTCCCGTTCGGCCTCGGGGCCGCGATCTACCTCTCCGAGTTCTGCAAGCCGCGCCTCCGCGAGACGCTGAAGGTCGTCATCGAGCTCCTCTCGGCGATCCCGAGCGTCGTCTGGGGGTTCATCGGCCTCACCGTCATGAGCCGGCTCGTCGTCTCGGTGACGGGCGCCCCCGTCGGAGTGAACCTCCTGAACGGCGGCATCCTCCTCGCGCTCATGAGCGTCCCCGTCATCGTCTCGATCGGCGAGGACGCGCTGAAGGCGGTCCCCGACTCGTACCGCGAGGCGGGCGTCGCCCTCGGCGCGACGCGCTGGCAGCTCGTCTGGCGCGTCCTCCTGCCGGCCGCGAAGAACGGCCTCCTCGCGGCGGTCCTCCTCGGCGTCGGCCGGGCCGTCGGCGAGACGATGGCCGTCCTGATGGCGACCGGCCACGCGGTGAACATCCCCGGCGGGATCCTCGAGCCGGTGCGCACCCTCACGGCGAACATCGCCGCCGAGCTCGGCGAGGCCCCCTCGGGCTCGCCGCACTACCGCGTCCTCTTCCTGACGGGGACGCTCCTCTTCCTCATCACGTTCGTCGTCAACCTCGCCGCCGACTTCGCCGTCCGCGGCGTGAGGAGGAAGTGACGGTGGCGGGCCGCTTCGCGAAGACCCCGCACGGCCTGCGCAAGGAGCGGACGGAGGCGCTCGCGAAGGCCGTCTTCGGCCTCATGGCCTCGGCGATGATCCTGCCGCTCCTCCTCATCGTCGGCTACCTCGTCGTCCTCGCCTGGCCGGCCCTCGGGTGGGAGTTCCTCGTCGACGTCCCGAAGAACGGGATGCGCGACGGCGGGATCTGGCCCGCGTTCGTCGGGACGCTCTACCTCGTCGGGATCTCGCTCGTCGTCTCGACCCCGATCGGGGTCCTCGCGGCGATCTACCTGAACGAGTACGCGAAGGACAGCTGGTTCAACCGCCTCGTGAACCTGGCCGTCATCAACCTCGCCGGCGTCCCGAGCATCGTCCACGCGCTCTTCGGGCTCGGCGCGTTCGTCTACGCCGCGAAGCTCGGCTACTCGATCCTCTCCGCCTCGCTGACGCTCGCGATCATGACGCTCCCCGTCATCATCGCGTCGACGCGCGAGGCGCTCGCCTCGGTGCCGACGGCCTTCCGCGAGGCGTGCTGGAACGTCGGCGCGACCCGATGGCAGACGATCCGGGCCGTCGTCCTCCCGAACTCCATCAGCGGCATCCTGACCGGCGTCATCCTCCAGGTGAGCCGGGCGGCGGGCGAGACGGCGCCGATCATGTTCACGGGGGCGGTCTTCTTCAAGGCCGTCGAGAAGGGGGACCTCTTCCCTTACGGCCTCGGCGAGCAGTGCATGGCGCTCTCCATGCACCTCTACACGCTCGCGACGCAGGTCCCGAACGTGAAGGAGGCGCTCCCCTACGCGACGGCGGTCGTCCTCCTGGCGACCGTCCTCCTCGTGAACGCGACGTCGATCGCCGTCCGCATCTGGCTCCGGGGGCGGAAGAGGTGGTAGCCGGGAGCGCCGCCCCGCCGGAGATCGAGGTCCACGACCTCCGGCTCTCCTACTCCGGGCGCGAGGTGATCCACGGGATCTCCTTCGACCTCCGGAAGAACGAGATCCTCGCCGTGATCGGGCCCGCGCAGTCGGGGAAGACCTCGATGCTCCGCTGCCTGAACCGGACGATCGACTTCATCCCGGCGGCCTCCGTCTCGGGGAGCGTGAAGGTCCACGGCGAGGACGTGAGGAGGTCGAAGGACGTCTTCGGCCTGCGCCGGAGGATCGGCATGGTCGCGCCGCTCCCCGTCGGCCTCCCCCTCTCGATCTACGACAACGTCGCGTTCGCCCCCCGCTGCGCGGGAGTCACGAACCGGGCGGACCTCGACCCGGTGGTCGAGAAGTGCCTCCGCCAGGCCGCCCTCTGGGACGAGGTGAAGGACCGCCTCGGGAGCCTCGGCACCGCCCTCTCCGGCGGCCAGCAGCAGCGCCTGACGATCGCCCGGGCTCTCTCCCACCGCCCCGAGATCCTCTGCCTCGACGAGTTCTCGATCGCGATCGACCCGGTGACGACGATGCGGATCGAGGACGTCCTGAAGGAGCTGAAGGCGGAGATCTCGATCGTCCTCGTCACGAACCTGACGCAGCAGGCGCGCCGCCTCTCGGACCGGACGATGTTCCTGCTGGAGGGCGAGATCGTGGAGCTGGACGACTCCGAGGTGATCTTCTCGGGCGAGCCGAGGAGCCCGAAGACGCGCGACTACGTCGCCGGGGTGTTCGGGTGAGCGGCGTCCCCGCGGCCGGGCCCGACCACGCGATCGAGACCCGCGGGCTCTCGCTCTGGTACGGCGCCTTCCAGGCGCTCTTCGACGTGTCGGCCGACATCAAGAAGGGGATCATCACCGCCCTCATCGGGCCGAGCGGCTGCGGGAAGACGACCCTCCTCCGCTGCTTCAACCGCGTCAACGAGCGCTACGGCAACGTCCGGACGGCCGGCGAGATCCGGGTCCTCGGCGAGAGCATCTACGCGCCCGAGGTCTCGCTCGTCGAGCTCCGGAAGGCCGTCGGGATGGTCTTCCAGCGGCCGAACCCGCTCCCGATCTCCGTCTACGAGAACGTCGTCTTCGGCCTGCGGGTCCACACGCCGCGGACGGAGCTGAGGCGAAGCGTCCTCGACGAGGCGGTCGAGAAGGCGCTCACCGAGGTCGGCCTCTGGAAGGACCTGAAGGACCGCCTGAACGCGAAGGCGACCTCCCTCCTCCTCGAGCAGCAGCAGAAGCTCTGCCTCGCCCGCCTCCTCCCGCTCAAGCCCGAGGTCATCCTGATGGACGAGCCCGCCTCCGCGCTCGACGTCGGCGGGACCCGCGCCATCGAGGAGCTGATGTTCGAGCTGGCCGGGCGCTACACGATCGTCATCGTGACGCACAACAT
>JAGOBQ010000546.1 GCA_017999215.1 Thermoanaerobaculia bacterium | reverse complement strand
GGCGCGGCCTTCGCCTCGGGCGTCCTCCTCGCGGTCTCGCCGAACCTCCTCTACTACACCCGCTTCTGCCGCGAGGACGCCTGGAGCCTCCTCGGGACGTTCGGGCTCTTCCTCTGGCTCGACCGCTGGTGGACGACGCGCCGCGTCGCGGACCTCGCGCTCGCGGCCGTCTGGGGGGCGGTCGCGTTCGCGTCGAAGGAGAACTTCTACGTCCTCGGCGCGCTGATGGCGCCGGCCGTCCTCGCCGCGGTGTGGGAGCCGGGACGAGGCTTCCGGCTCGTCCCGAAGCTCCGCGCGCTGCTCGACCTCCTCGAGCGGCACGGGGCGGCGATCGCGGGGGCGATCCTCCTCTTCTTCACGCTCTCGGAGGTCGCCTACACGCTCTTTCTCGTCCACCCCGAGTCGGGGAACCCCGTCTTCCAGGCGATCTCGTACTGGTGGGGGCAGCACAAGGTGGAGCGCGTCGGCGGGCCGAAGACGTACTACCTGCCGCGGATCCTCCAGTACGAGTTCGCGATCGTCCTGCCGGCGCTCGTCTGGATCGGGCTCCGCTTCCGCCGCTTCTCGGCGGCGGAGCGGTTCGTCTCGGCGCTCGCGGTCTCGTCGGTCGCGATGTACGCGTGGCTCGGCGAGAAGACGCCGTGGCTGATCGTCCACCAGGTCCTTCCGTTCGTGCCGCTCGCGGGGGCCGCGTGGGCCGCGCTCTCGTCCTCGCGGCGGCGGGCGCTCGCCCTCGCCGCTCCCGCGTTCGCGGCGACGCTCCTCTCGGCCCTCTCGCTCTCGTTCTGGAACCCGCTCCTCTCCCCGGCGCACCCGAGGGCGGAGTCGGTCGTCTTCACCCAGACGAGCCCCGAGGTGATGCCGGTCGTCGCGGAGATCCTCCGCGCGGGCGAGAGGGGGGAGAGCCCGGCGGCGGCGGTCTCGGGAGAGGCGGTCTGGCCGCTCTCCTGGTACCTGCGGGGCCTCCCGGTCCTCTGGGCGCTCCCGTCGTCCGGAACGCGGCCGCCGGTCGTGGTGGTCGACGAGGGGAAGGTGGAGGAGGCGAAGAAGCTCGTCGGAGGCGACTACGAGGCGGAGACGATCCCTCTCCGCTCCTGGTGGCTCCCGGAGGTCTCCCTCTCGCCGCTCCGCCCGTCGCCGGGCGAGCTCCTCTCGTACCTTGTCACGCGCCGCCCGTGGAGCCCCGTGGGGGCGCAGAACGTCGTCGTCCTCCGGCGTCCGGACGGCGAGAGGCCGAGCCGATGAGCGCACCGGAGATCTCCGTCGTCCTCCCCTGCTTCAACGAGGTCGAGAACATCCCCGAGCTCCGGCGCCGCCTCGTGAGCGTCCTCGAGGCGACCGGCCGGAGCTTCGAGGTCGTCTTCGTGGACGACGGGAGCCGCGACGGGTCGTGGGAGGCGATGGCGGCGCAGGCCGCCGAGGACCCGCGGCTGCGCGCGATCCGCCTCTCGCGGAACTTCGGCCACCAGATGGCGTTGACGGCGGGGGTCGACGGGGCGCGGGGGCGGCTCGTCGCGGTGATGGACGCCGACCTGCAGGACCCGCCGGAGCTCCTCGCCGAGATGCTCGCGAAGGCGGACGAGGGGTACGAGGTGGTGTACGCGCAGCGGTCGGCGCGCGAGGGGGAGAGCGCCTTCAAGCTCGCGACGGCGCACCTCTTCTACCGCCTCCTGCGCCGGTGGACGAACGTCGACATCCCGGTCGACACGGGCGACTTCCGCCTCATGGGCCCGAAGGCGGTCGCGGCCTTCCGGTCGCTCCGAGAGCGGCACCGCTTCATCCGCGGGATGACGGCGTGGGTCGGCTTCCGGCAGGTCGCGGTCTCCTACGTGCGCCCCCCGCGGCTGCATGGCGAGACGAAGTTCCCGGTCCGGCGGATGGTCCGCTTCGCGCTCGACGCGCTGACCTCCTTCAGCCACGTGCCGCTCCAGCTCGGGACGTGGCTGGGGTTCGGCGTCTCGTCGTTCGCCTTCCTCTACATCCTCGTCGTCCTCGCCCTGAAGATCCTCGGGATCAACGAGCGGGGCTGGACGACGCTGATGGGGTGGATGCTCCTCCTGGGCGGCGTGCAGCTGATGCTGATCGGCGTCCTCGGGGAGTACCTCGGGCGGATCTACGACGAGGTGAAGCGGCGGCCGCTCTACCTCGTCTCCGAGGAGGCGGGCGGCACGGAGGGGGACGCGGCGCGGGAGGCGGACCCGGCACGCTGAGCCCGCTTCGGGCGGGGGCCGGTGCTATCCTGTCCCCTCCGGAGGTAATCCCATGCGGCGCGTACTTTCGCTGCTCGTGCTCGGGCTCATCGGCCTCCTCTCCGGGCCGCTCGCGGCCGACCAGGTCGTCCTTCGGGACGGCCGGACCCTCGACACGAAGAAGCCGCCGGTGATCAAGGGCCGCCAGGCGGTCCTCACGCTGGCGGACGGGAAGCTCGTCTCGATCCCCGCGGTGGAGATCGACCTCGAGAAGACCGTCGCCCTGGCGAAGAAGGCGGCCGAGGCGCCGAAGGCGGCCGAGGCGCCGCCGCCGCCGCGCGCCCCCACGCTCGTCGACGCCGCCCGGGCGACGCAGAACTCCCGGAAGGCCGCCGTCGTCCTGACCGACCAGGACGTGGCCGGCGGGTACCTCGAGGTCTCCTCCGGCTCTCCCGAGAAGGGCGAGGGAGAGGTCTCGATCGGGCCGACGACGACGAAGAAGAGCGACGCCGGCTACGTCATCGAGGGCTCCGTCCTGAACTCGGGGAAGGCCCCGGTCCTCGGCGTGAGCGTCACGATCGAGGCGGTGGGAGCGGAAGGGAAGTCGATCGCGACGACCTACGCGGCCCTCTCCAAGGACGTCCTCGACCCGGGCGAGAAGGCGTCGTTCCGGGCGCAGATCGACACGGACAAGACGGCCGAGCGGTTCACCTACGTCCCGCGCTGGAAGGTGATCGCGCCGCCGGCCAAGGAAGGCGAGCCGGGCGAGGGGGCGCGCGAGAACGAGCCCGGCCAGGCGTCCGGCGAGACGCCGGGCGAGGAAGCGCCCCCGCCGCCGCCGCCTGCTCCCGCGAGGGAGGAGGAGCAGCCTCAGCGTCAGCCCGACATGGCCGCCCCGCCGGCGAACGCCCCGGTCGGTGCCCCGACGCAGCCGGGCGGCTCGTACCTGCCTCCTCCCTCCTCGAACCAGCCGAAGCCGCCCGGCGGCCGGGGCTGACGGGGGCCGCGCCCGGGCCGGGATGGCGTCCGAGATCCTCCTCGTCGAGGACCGGGAGTCGCTCCGGTCGATGCTCGCCGAGACGCTCGGCGGGGAGGGGTATCGCGTCGAGGCGGTCGCGACCGGCGACGAGGCGGTCCGCCGGCTCTCCGAGGGGCGGCGCTACGCGCTCGTCCTGACCGACCTGAAGCTCCCGGGAG
>JAGOBQ010000545.1 GCA_017999215.1 Thermoanaerobaculia bacterium | reverse complement strand
GATCAAGGCGCAGGCCTGGATCCTCCACACGCAGATCGCCTGGGAGCTCCAGGCCGGGGCCAAGGCCGAGGTCGTCGTCTGCGACCGGGCCGTCCTCGACAACTACTGCTACCTGAAGCGCGCCGCGCCGGGCGACCCGCACGTGAAGGTGCTCGAGGAGCTCGTGCGGGCCTGGCTCCCGACCTACGACGCCCTCTTCCGCGTGCCGATCGTCGGCGACCCGAGCTTCGACGGCGTCCGCGACACCGACCTCGCGTTCCAGCACGACATCGACGCGCTCCTCCTCGCGACGCTCGAGGAGTGGAACGTGCCGTTCGTCGCGCTCGACGCCGCCTGCCGCGACGGCTGGGCGAAGTGCGCGATCGAGAACCTCCTCCCGACGCTCCGGCCCCAGGAGCTCCTCTTCCCGGAGGCGGGCGGACGCTGAAGGAGGACCCGGCGGTCCGGGTCCTCCCCATCCTCTTCAGTCCCGCCAGATCTCGAACTTCACCTTGTACGACGAAGCCCGCTTGAAGTGGCGGGTCTTCATCCTCACGAAGACCTTGTTCGTGTCGTGCACCTTGCCGGCGTCGAGCGTCGCGGTCCGGTCGTTCTCGGCCCAGAGACCGCCGTCCTTCCCGGGCACCGTGATGCTGTAGCGGCACTTCCAGTCGCGCGCCTCGTCGCGGTTCGAGTACTCGAACTCCAGGACCATCGTGTGCGTCTCACCCGCGTCGTTCTCGGCGTCGGCGAAGTCGTCGGCGTCGGGCCAGTTGCGGATCCTGACCGACTCGATCGTCACCGGCCCCTGCCGGATCCCGACCTTCGACTCCTTGCCGGGGCCGAACGGGAACGTCTTCGTGTAGCTCTTCCGCTCGCCCGGGTCGGCCGCGGCGGCCGGCGAGAGGACGACGAGGACGAACAGCGTGGCGAGAGCGAGGGCGGCGCGCTTCATGGGACCTCCGGACGTCGTGCTCGGGACGCCGGGAATTCTACGGACGCGCCACGCCGTGTCGAGGCACGCGCGCCGTGCGCTCCGAGCTCCTCGTTGACAGCGCCGCCCGGCTGGGGTCTTCTCCCTCCGATGTGCGGAGCTCTCCGCCGCCGCGGCCGGCCCGCCGTGGCCGGCTTCCTCGTTCCCGTCGTCCTCCTCGCCGCGGCCCTCCCCGGCCCTCTCTCCGCAGCCGACGCGCCGGACGACGCCGACCGGGCACGCGTCCTCCTCGACTCGATCCGGCCGCGCTCCGTCGCGTCCTCGCCGCTCGGCATGGTCGTCACCTCGGCGCCGGAAGCGACGTGGGCCGGCGTGAGGATGCTGGAGGCCGGCGGAAACGCCGTCGACGCGGCCGTCGCGGCGGCGTTCGCCCTCACCGCCGCCGACCCCGGCGGCTCGGGCCTCGGCGGGCAGACGTGGCTCGTCCTCCGACTCGCCTCCGGGGAGGAGCGGGCCGTCCTCTGCCCGGCCCCCGCTCCGCTCCGGCTCGACCGCCGGCGGTTCCGTGCCGCGCGGGACGGCGTCGACCTGTGGGGACCGAAGGCCGCCGCGGTCCCGACGACCGTCGCCACGCTCGCGCACGCGCTGCGCACTTACGGCACGAAGTCGTTCGCCGAGGTCCTCGCTCCGGCGATCGAGGCGGCGGAGTCGGGCTACCGGACGCAACCCTTCGAGCATCCCTACCTCGGCGACTACCGCCGGCGCCTCTTCGACTCCGACGTCCTCTACCCCGTCTATCTCACCGGCCCCGCCGACGAATCGGGCCTCCCCGGCCCGGCGCCGCTCGGCACCTGCGTCCGACTCCCGAACCTCGCCCGCACGCTCGCGCGGCTCGCGGAGCGCGGCCCCGAGGACTTCTACACCGGAGAGATCGCCGCGACGCTCGAGCGGGAGATCCTCGCCGACGGCGGCTTCCTCACGCGGGGCGACCTCGCACGCGTCCCGGGCCGGGTCCTCGACGTCGCGCCCGTCCGGGGCACCTATCGCGGTCTCACCTCCCTCTCCGTCCCGGCGCCGGGCGGGGGAGGCGTCTTCACGATGGCTCTTCAGATCCTCGACGCCCTCGGCGCGGAGCGCCTCCGGGAGCCGGGCCTCACACGCGGGCACGCGATCGTCGAGGCCGTCCGCCTCGCGCGGGCCGAGGCGGCCGCGCACCGGGCGCAGCCGGAGGTCGTCGACGGGCCGCTCCGCTCGGAGTGGCTCTCGCCCGCGTGGGCCGAGCGGCAGGCCCGCCGCATCCGTGACGACCGGTCGCTCTCCGACTCCGAGCTCGACGCGGGCCAGCCGTTCGCTCCGGGGATCCGGGGAACGACGCACGTCTCCGTCGCCGACGCGCAGGGCAACGTCGTCTCCCTCACCCAGTCGCTCGGCCGCTACTACGGCGCCGCGTGGGCCGCGCCGAGCCTCGGGTTCCTCCTGAACGCCTTCCTCGAGCCGCTCGTCTCCGACGATCCCGCGAGCGCCGAGTACCTCCGGTCCGGGCACGCCCCGCAGATGCCCGTCACGCCGCTGATCCTCCTCGGGGACGGCCGCCCCGTCCTCGTCGCCGGAGCGCCCGGGAGCAGCCGGATCCCCTCCATCCTCCTGAACCTCGTCGTCGCCCTCGCCGACGGCGGCGACGCGCTCGCCGCCGCTTACGCGCGCCCGCGGATGATCTGGGAGGACGACCTCGCCGGTCCGCGCGTCATGCTCGAGCTCGCCCCTCCCTTCGCCGAGCGCGACGTCTCGGCTCTCGGGGCGATGGGCTACCCGAACGTCTGGACGCTCCGCGCCCCGAGCCGCGACAGCGGCGTCTTCGGCGGCGTCTACGGCGTCGCGAGGGACGAGGCGGGCGGCCTCTGGCAGGGCGTCGTCGACGGGCGGCGGGCCGGCTCCGCGGCCGGCCCGTCGCGGATCGGGTCGCCCGCCCGCTGACGGGCGGCGTCCTCAGCGCGAGAGCTCGTTCGCGACGCGCGTCAGCGGGACAGCTCCTCGTAGAGCGTGTAGAGCGCCTGCGTCCCCTCCTCGCCGCGCCCCTTCGCCTCCAGCGACGCGAGGAGCTGGTGGACGAGCGAGGCCGCCGGAAGCGGGACGCCGTTCGCGCGAGCGGCGCGCAGGACGATCGCGAGGTCCTTCTGCTGGTGCTTGATCGCGAACGCCGGCTTGAAGTCGCGCTCGAGCATCTTCTTCCCGAGCACCTCGAGCGCCCACGAGTTCGCGGCGCCCCCCGTCAACGCCGCGTGGATCGCCTCCATCGGCAGCCCCGCGGCCCGCGCGAACGCCATCCCCTCCGACACCGCCGCGAGCGTCCCCGCGACGATCACCTGGTTCGTCGCCTTCCCGAGCTGGCCGGCGCCGGACGGCCCGAGGTGCGTGATCCTCCTGCCCATCGCCTCCAGGACGGGGCGGGCCTTCCCGAGCGCCTCCGCTTCGCCGCCGACG
>JAGOBQ010000544.1 GCA_017999215.1 Thermoanaerobaculia bacterium | reverse complement strand
GAGGCGGGCGCCGGGGGCGATGAGCGGTTCAAGGGGCGGTGCCGCGAGCGGATGCGGCACTTCCGCGACCGGGGCAAGACGTTCCTCCTCGTCTCCCACTCGCTGACCGAGGTTGCGGCGAGCTGTCACCGGGCGATCTGGATCCGGGACGGGCGGGTGGAGCAGGACGGCCCCGCCGTCGAGGTCTGCGAGGCCTATCGGCGCTGGTCGCACAGGGTCGAGGCCTTCTAGGAGAATTGTTGGTGCGGGACGCCGACAGGAGTCTCGGGTCGCCGGATCGAGGGATGCAAAAGGCCTAGGGCGCGATGGACGCCTGGTGGCGCACGGGATCGATGCTGTCCGGGCCTTCGGGGTGCGGCACGCCTGGGGGCACGCTCTCGAGCGGCTGCTTTCGATGGGCGAGGTCGCACCGACGCCCGCGTGAAGCTGCAGGCTGGCGCCAGGATGGCTGGTGGGTTCGACTGCCCGGCCCCCGGGCGCCGAAATCAGGGCCTGCGAGCCGGGTGCCCGGTGCCTGTCAGAGGCCGCGTCGTGTCGCCGAGCCAGACGGCGGCGATCGCGACCCATCTCGGGCGGATCCCGAGAGACCTCCTCACCCTCTGATGAACCCCCTCCTCTCCAGCGCAGCGACGACGAGGTCCGCGTTCTCGACGGGGCCTGTCGCCGTTCCCAGCGACACTTCCGGCGCGAGCGGCGCCTCGTACGGGTCGTCGATTCCGGTGACGCCCTTCACGAGCCCGGCGCGGGCCTTCGCGTACAGGCCCTTCGTGTCGCGCCCCTCGCAGACTTCGAGGGGAGTGTCCTGGAAGACCTCGAGGAAGCGGTCGGCGCCGACCATCTCGCGGCAGCGGTCGCGCGTCGCGCGATAGGGGCTTATCGCGGCGCAGATCGCGACGCCGCCGTGGCGGACGACCTCCGCGGCGACGTAGCCGATCCGCAGGATGTTCGTGTCGCGGTCCTCCCGGCTGAAGCCGAGCCCCTTCGAGAGGTGCGTCCGGACGACGTCGCCGTCGAGTACGGTTACGGGACGGCCCTGTTCGGCGAGCCGCGCGGCGAGCGCCTCGGCGGTGGTCGACTTCCCCGAGCCGGAGAGGCCGGTGAGCCAGACGCAGAAGCCCTGCCGGTGCCGGGGCGGGTTCGCCTCGGCGAGGAGGCGCGCCACCTCGGGCCGCGTGAACCACACCGGGAGCTCCTCGCCGCGGGCGAGCATGTCCCGAACCGCGGTGCCCGAGAGCCCGAGCGTCCGCGTGCCCGGCGGGACGCTCGCGGCCTCTTCGTACCTGTCGTGATCGGGGAGGTAGACGAGTTCGCCAAAGCGGACCATCTCCACGCCGATCTCGGCGGCGTGACGCTCCACGAGCTCCTGCGCCTCGAACGGGCCGAAGAAGGGCTTCCCGTCGGATCGGGGGCCGGGCCCGGCGTGGTCGCGGCCGACGATGAAATGGCTCGCTCCGTGGTTGCGGCGGATGAGAGCGTGCCAGAGCGCCTCCCGCGGCCCGGCCATCCGCATCGCGAGGGGCAGGAGCGCGAGGAGACACCGCGAAGCGTCGAGGTGGCGCGAGACGACGGCTTCGTAGGTCCGTACGCGCGTGACGTGGTCGACGTCTCCCGGCCGGGTCATCCCGACGGAAGGGTGGAGGAGGAGCGTCGCGCCGAGCGCGTCCTGCGCCCGGCGGAGGAGCTCCTCGTGGCTGCGGTGGAGGGGGTTCCGCGTCTGGAAGGCGACGACGCGCGGGTTGCCCAGGTCGGCGAGGCGGGCACGGACCGCGGAAGGCTCGAGCCGGTGGCGCGTGAAGTCGAAGCGCGCCGGAAGGTCGATGACGGTGAGCTCCCCGGCGGCGAAGACGGGCCCCCAGGAGGCCGCCTCGGCGACGAGAGGGTGCGCCTCGTCGAAGGAACCGAGGAGGGCCTTCGCTTCTGCCTCACGGCGCCACGGGTAGAGCTCCCGGACGGCGAGCACCGCGAGGATCTCGCCCTTCGGACCGGTGAGGGCGACGTCGGCGTCGAGGGCGACTTTTGCCCCGGCGGGAACCGGCAGCGTCACCGGGATGGGCCAGAGGGTGCCGTCCGTGAGGCGCATCTCGTCGAGGACGCGCGCGTAGTCCTCCCGGCCGAGGAAGCCGCGAAGCGGTGAAAAGCCGCCCGTGGCGAGGAGCTCGAGGTCGCAGAGGGAGCGTTCGGAAAGCGGGAGCACGGGGAGGTGGCGCGCCCGCGAGAGCGTCTCGTCGCGGAGCTCGGGCGCGACCCGCAGGTCGACGAGCTCGCCGCCGTAGGGAGATGGGAGCGTAAGTGGAGCGGTCATGTCGGGCCGGATGATACGGATCTTCGTCGGCGAGCCCCCACCCGAAGCACCGGCTTCTCGCCTCGGGAGTCGGGCCGAGTCGCACGCCGGTCCTCATCGTCGACGCCGTCGACCGAGCTCCGCGGATCCGGTTGCCCTGAAACGGCGTGTATCCGGTCACCCGACCGTCATCGGAGGGGCCGCCCGGGCGTGCCGGACCAGGTTCGAACCTTCTGGGTGGGATCGCGGGATCCGCTTCGCTTCGATCCGGTCGTCACCTCGGGAGCCGACGGCCCCCGCGTGCTCGGCCTCGGGCATTCCTCCGGGGGACGCCGCGGTGATCTGGCCGCGACCTTGCGGTACTACTCGCTCGCGTCGTCGGCTCATCGGACCGTGCGCGTGGCACCTGAGAGAACCTCGGCGTACCGACCGGCAACTTCACCCGCGGGGAAGCGGGAGGCCTCGGACCGGCCCGCCGCCGAGAGCCGCTCGCGGAGCGCGGAAGCGCTCCAGAGAGCCTCGATGGCCTTCCGGATCGCGACCACCGAGAGGGGATCGAAGAAGAGCGCCGCTTCGCCCGCCACCTCGCGCAGCGCGGGGACGTCGGAGCACGCGACGGGGACGCCGAGCCGGAAGGCCTCGACGACGGGGATGCCGAACCCCTCGAACAGGGAGGGAAAGGCGAGGAGCCGGGCGCCCTGGAGGAGCGCCGTCATCGTGGCGTCCGGCTGGTACGGGAGCAGGAGGACGCAGCTCTCGACGCCGAGGGAAGACACGGTCCGCCAGAGCTCGTCGCGGGGAGTGTCGAGCGCGCCGCAGAGGACGAGCCGAAAGGAGGGGTCGTGCGCGAGCGGCGAGCGCGAGACGGCCCGGAGCAGCCTCTCGTGGTTCTTGTGGGGCCAGAAGTTCGCGGGATACAGGGCGAACTTCCCGGGCTCGAGGCCCAGCGGGGCGAGCTCCGCGCGGAGTGCGTCGGCGCCGAGCGCGCGTCGCTCGGTCGGGCCCGCGGGGTGGGTCACGGAGAGGCGCTCCGGTCGGATCCCGGCTCGCCGGGCGAGCTCGTCCGCCGTCGGTGCCGAGGTCGAGACGCACCGGTCGCACTTCGCGAAGCCCGACCG
>JAGOBQ010000543.1 GCA_017999215.1 Thermoanaerobaculia bacterium | reverse complement strand
GGGGAAGGGTCGTCGTCGTCGACTTCTGGGCCACCTGGTGCGCGCCCTGCCGCTCCCAGGCCCCGAAGTTCGAGGCGCTCGCGAACGAGTACCGCACGCGCGGTCTCGAGGTCGTCGGCGTCTCCCTCGACGAGACTCCGGAGCCGGTCCTGAAGTTCCGGAAGGAGCTCGGCGTGACCTACCGGCTCGCCCTCGGCGACGAGAAGGTCGCGGAGCGCTGGGGCGGCATCCTCGGCCTCCCGGTGGCCTTCGTCGTCGACCGCAAGGGGCGGCTGCGCGCGCGGCACGAGGGGGAGCACGACCTCGCCGCACTCGAGGCGGACGTCGTCCGGCTCCTCGGAGAGCAGTAGCGCCGTCAGGCGGGTCGCGACAGGCGAACGCGCGCGATCCGCCGAGGCGTGCTCTCGACGACCTCGACCGTCAGGCCCGACTCCTCGTCGACGAACGCCGTCCCCGCGGGCGGGATCCGCTCGAGACGATGGAGGATGAGCCCCGCGATCGTCGCCCAGGCCGGGTCTTCCGGGAGCTCGAGGTCGAGAAGCCGGTTCACGTCGCGGACGCCGGCGCGCCCTTCGACGACCCACGCTCCCGGGCCGTCCTCGAGGTACGGCACGGCGGCCGCCTCCTTCTCGTGGAAGATCTCGCCGACGAGCTCCTCGAGGAGGTCCTCGAGCGTCACGAGACCGGTGAACCCTCCCTGCTCGTCGACGACGAACCCGATCGGGACGTGCCTCTCCTGCAGCTCCCCGAGGACGCCGAGCGCCTCCACCGTCTCCGGGAAGAACGGCGCGTCGCGAACGATCCCCTGAAGCGGAGAGGCCGCGCCTTCGACGGCGCGCGCGAGGACCTCCCGGCCGAGGACGTAGCCGGTCACGCCGTCGAGGCCTCCGTCGTGGACCGGGAAGCGCGCGAACCGGCTCCGGCCAACGACGGCGACGATCTCCTCGCGGCTCGCGGTCGCGTCGATGGAGACGACCGAGGGCCGAGGCGTCATGACCGCCGCCACCTTCACTCCCGGCAGGTCGAGCGCCCGGGCCGCGATCTCCCCCGCCCTCGGGTCGAGACCGCCGGTCGTGGCCGTCTCCTCGACGAGCGTCCGGAGCTCGTCCCTCGAGAGCCGGGCCTCGACGAACGAGGTCCGGTCGCCGAAGAGCCGGAGCACCCCGTTCGAGCAGGCGGTCAGGAAGCGGACGGCCGGCCGCGCGAGGCGCGAGAGGAACGCGAGGGGCCGGGCGATGGCGAGCGCGTACCGCTCGGCGAACCGCATCGCGAGCGACTTCGGGACGAGCTCCCCGACGACGAGCGACAGGAAGGAGACGACGACGACGACGACCGCGAGGGCGACGTCGTCCGCGATCTCCTGCGGAGCGCCCGCCGTCGCGAGCGCCGCCGCGAGCGGAGCGGAAAGCGTCGCCCCGCCGAAGGCCGCGGCCGCCGCCCCGACGAGCGTGATCCCGATCTGGACCGTCGCGAGGAACCCCTCCGGGTCCCCCCGGAGCGCCGCCAGCGCCTTCGCGCCGGCCCGCTCCTCCTCGACGAGCTCGTCGAGGCGTGTTCGCCGCAGCGTCAGGACGGCGATCTCCGCTCCCGCGAAGAGGCCGTTCACGACCACGAGCGCGAGGACGACGAGGATTCCGGTCACCCGTGAATTCTAGGGGCGGTAAACAATACACGACTTCACGCCTGGCACCGAGGTCGGCGTCCGCTCCCTCCGCGACGGCGTGAACGTCGCCTGCGTGGCGCCGATGGGCGTCGTCACGGCCCGGCTCGCCCCGGCCGCCCTCGTCGACCTCCGAGCCGCGCTCCTCGGTCTCCTCGCCGCCGTCCTCCTCGTGAGGTACCGCACAGGCTCGGTCGTTCTGGTTCTCGGGGGGGCCGCCGCGGGACTCATAATCGGACCGTGACGTCCATCGGAGACGCATTCCGGCGGAAGACCGCCGAAGCCGACTCTCTCCTCACGCCCGCCGAGCGGGTCGCGAGGGCGTTCTCTCTCGGGGACGACGACGCCGAGGCCTTCCGCCGCCCCCGCGGGCTGCCGCGTACGGCGGCCGAGGCCGAGCTCGCCGCGAAACGGCGGGCCGGACGGATCCCGAGCCGGGTCGCGGGGACCGGGTGAGCCTCCTCGCCGTCGTCGCGAAGCACCTCTCCCTCCGCCGCACCCCGTTCGCGACGGTCGGAGGCGTCGCGCTCGCGGTCCGGGGCGTCGCCCGCTCGACCTTCGACGTCGACCTCCTGACGCTCGACGCGTCCGTCCTCGCGGACGCCTTCTGGTCGCTTCTGACGCGCGACGGCGCGCAGATCGAGATCCGGCGGGGCGACGGCGACGACCCGCTGCGCGGCCTCGTCCGCCTCCTCTCGCGCGACGAGCGCCCCGTCGACGTCTTCGTCGGCCGCGGCGCCTGGCTCGACGGGGTCGTGGCGCGCGCGGAGCCGTTCGACCTCCTCGACACCCGCGTCCCCGTCGTCCGCGCGGCCGACCTCGTCCTCCTCAAGCTCCACGCCGGCGGCTCCCAGGACCTCTGGGACGTCACCCAGCTCCTCGCCACAGACGACGGCACCCTCGCCGACGAGGTCGCCTCCCGCCTCTCCGACGTCCCCCGCGGAGCCGCCATCCTCTGGCGCCGCCTCCGCGCCCCCCAGGATCGGTGCCAGGCGTGAAATCGTGTATTACTGGGCCGCGCGCGCCTCGCTCCGGCTCTTCCAGAGAGACGCGACGACCCCCGCGGCGAGGATCGAGAGGACGACGGCGAGAAGGTAGAGGTTGAAGCCCTCCCCGAGCATCGCCTTCAGCCAGGTGTGGGTCATCATCTTGACGCCCACGACCATCAGGACGACGGCGAGCGCCACCTTCAGGTAGCGGAACGAGTCGATCATCCCCGCCAGGGCGAAGTAGAGGCTCCGCAGGCCGAGGATCGCGAAGACGTTGCTCGTGAAGACGAGGAACGGGTCGGCGGTGATCGCGAAGATGGCCGGGATCGAGTCGACCGCGAAGATCAGGTCGGTGAACTCCACCATGACGAGGGCGAGGAGGAGGGGCGTCGCGAGGAGCGTGCCGGCCTTCGCCGCGTCGACGACCCGGTCGGCGACGACCGCCGCGCCCGGCGTCTCCGCCTCGTGCGAGGCGTCGGTCCCTGCCCTCACGAAGAAGTGCTCGCCGTGGAAACGCTCGGTGACCGGGAAGAGCTTCCGCGTCGCGCGGACGACGAGGTTCTTGTTCGGGTCGGTCTCGCCCTCCTTCAGGAGGAGCATCTTGATCCCGGTCAGGATGAGGAAGCCTCCGAAGACGTAGATGATCCAGGAGAACTCCTGGATCATCCGCGCTCCCGCCGCGATCATCATCCCCCGCAGGATCAGCGCGCCGAGGATCCCCCAGAAGAGGACCCGGTGCTGGTAGAGCGCC